>JASFWO010000032.1:0-8096 GCA_050049275.1 Flavobacteriaceae bacterium
CAGAAAGCAAGTGCGAAGGGTTTATACCCATTCAACAAATCCCAGAGGATTATTTTTTGTTCGAACCACATAACTATTGCATGGTTGGACAACACACCAAACAAACCTACCGATTAGGAGACCCTGTTGAAGTTGCACTCCTAAAAACCAACCTCATAAAAAGGCAAATAGAATTAGAGCTTATTACATGAAGATTTTTAAATTTATAAAAAATTAAAAACCATGCGAATTGCCTTATTTCTAATCACAT
Source organism: Flavobacteriaceae bacterium (assembly GCA_050049275.1). GTDB lineage: Bacteria > Bacteroidota > Bacteroidia > Flavobacteriales > Flavobacteriaceae > UBA724. Next base: position 251 of record JASFWO010000032.1, read on the forward strand.
CAAGTTTTTTATTAGCTCAAGAAACACCTATTGAAATAGGTTCTTTTTCATCTCTTAAAGTTCAAGATGGAATAAACATCAGTCTGATACGTAGTGATCAAAATAAAGTACAGATTAGTGGAGAACGCAAAGAGTTTGTTACTGTTACAAATAAAGACGGTCAACTAAAGATCCGGATGAAAACCAAAAAAAAATTAGGAGGCTTTAAAACCAATATTGAGCTTTATTATAACTCAAGAATCGATAAAATAGATGCCACTGAAGGTGCTTTTGTTTCTTCCGCAGATGTGATCATGCAACCGAGTATTTTTATTTCTGCACGAAGAGGTGGTGAAATAGATTTAGCTTTAGATGTACAGAAAGCAGAATACAAAGCCACAACAGGGGGAAAAATAATTAGCAAAGGAGTCGCTAAAGTTCAGAACATTCGAATCACCACAGGGGGTGTTGTGCAAGCAAAAGAAGTACTGTCCGAGCAAACAGAAGCATCTTTAACATATGGTGGGGTTTGTGACTTTTCAGCCTCAACAATCGCTCAAGTAAAAACAAATTTTGGTGGATATGTATGCATACATGGTAAACCAAACAAACTAGAGCATACTAAATTTTTAGGAGGTAGCGCTTCTGTTGTTACACCCACACAGAACAATGAATGAAATTTTATCTGCCATTCCTTTTTCTTTTCTTCTAGCCGTTGCAGCAGGCCCAATATTCTTTGTTGTCATTGAAACCAGCATTAGCAAAGGAGTTCGCGCCGCATTCTGTGTTGATTTAGGAGCCGTACTAGCAGACTTGGTTTTTATAGGGGTGGTTTTCTTAGGCACAAAACCATTGCTACAAAGCATACAAGACAACCCAAAATGGTTTCTTTTAGGAGGTGTTCTGCTAACCTTTTTTGCTATTATTTCTATTATAAAAAACCACAAGGAGCAATCTACACCCACAAAAAATCTTTCTTCTGTTTCCTCAGCTCCCAATCTAATTTCTTATTTAGCAAAAGGTTTTTTCATCAACTTAATCAATATTGGGGCCATGTTGTTTTGGTTGGGAATGTTTGTATACTTCGGTCCAAAATATAATATGGAATCAAACCGTATCATACTTTTCTTTTCTACCATTCTTATTGTTTATTTAATAATAGGATTGATTAAAATAACCTTAGCCAAACAACTAAAAAGCCGTTTAACCCCCAAAAGAATCTATACACTTAAACAGGTTGTAAATGCATTGTTGGTTGTTTTTGGATTGTTTTTTGTGTTCCAAGGTTTGTTCCCAGAAAAAAAAGAAAAACTAATGAATAACCTTAATGAAATAAACGTTGGAAAAGTAGAGGCACCGAGCGGATTCGAACCGCTGTACAAGCTTTTGCAGAGCTCTGCCTAGCCACTCGGCCACGGTGCCTTGAGGTGGCAAAAATAATGCTTTTTTAAGAAGCAACCCCCCTTTTTTCACTTAACTCCACCGAAATAGCCCGAACATGCCCCCCTACAGGAGGATTGATCTTAGCAACTCTTACATTGCACAAGTCAACCATAGGCTCCTCTTGCATAACTCGTGTCAAAATACGACGCGCCACATGTTCTAACAATTTAGAAGGGATTGCCATTTCTTCATTTACAATATTGTTGAGAACAACATAATCAACCGTGTCTGATAGATCATCAGAAAGCTCTGAAGCATAAAGATCAGCCTCAACCCACAAATCAACTCTGTAATCATTTCCTATAACGGTCTCAGCTTCCATACACCCATGATGAGCATACACACGAATGTCTTCCAAATATATTTTTCCCATAATTTTCAAAGATAAAACAATCCCTTATCTAGTAATGAAATAATTACCTTTGCCACTAAAATCAAAGTCTATGCACAAGGCAAAGAATTTTATTGAACACATCATAGATGAAGACCTAACCAAAGGACTGGACAAGAAATCTTTAAGGTTTCGTTTCCCACCAGAGCCAAATGGATTTCTTCATATCGGCCATGTAAAAGCGATTTGTATCAATTTCGGCCTAGGTGAAACCTATGACGCCCCCGTCAATCTTAGGTTCGACGACACGAACCCCGCGAAGGAAGAACAAGCGTATGTTGACGCAATCAAAGAAGACATCTCTTGGTTAGGATATCAATGGGACAAAGAGTGTTATGCATCAGACTATTTTCAACAGCTATACGATTGGGCTGTATTGCTTATCAATCAAGGCAAGGCATATGTTGACTCTCAATCCTCAGAGGACATAGCCAACCAAAAAGGAACACCAACCAACCCAGGAATCAACAGCCCCTTTAGAAACCGACCTGTTGAAGAGAACCTTCAGATTTTTGAAGATATGCGCCAAGGAAGACACGCAGAAGGCAGCCACGTATTGCGATTCAAAGGAGATATGTCTTCGCCTAACATGCTTCTTAGAGACCCCGTTATGTACAGAATCTTGTTTAAACACCACCACAGAACAGCGGACAAATGGTGTCTTTATCCAATGTATGACTGGACTCACGGTCAATCAGACTATATAGAACAAATCACACACTCTCTTTGCTCGTTGGAGTTTAAACCCCACAGAGATTTGTACGAGTCTTTTTTGGATGAGGTATACGTCAAAGGAACACGCCCCAAGCAAAGAGAATTTGCGCGCCTCAACATGAATTATACTGTAACCAGCAAAAGAAAGTTGGCTCACCTTATAGAAAAAGGGTTGGTGTCAGGCTGGGATGATCCGCGCATGCCGACTATTAGCGGGTTAAGACGAAGAGGCTATACGGCGACAGCCCTAAAAAAGTTTGTAGAGACTGCAGGGGTTGCCAAAAGAGACAACCTTATAGACGTCTCCTTGCTCGAATTTTGTATTCGTGAGGACCTTAATCAATCTACCCACAGGATGATGGCTGTTTTAAACCCTATCAAATTGGTAATCACCAATTATCCTGAAGGACAAACAGAGTATGTGCAGGCCGAGAATAATCCAGAGGACCCTTCAGCAGGAACTCGCGAATTGCCCTTTTCCAAAACACTCTTTATAGAAAGAGAAGACTTTAAAGAAGAAGCAAATCGTAAATTTTTTCGTCTCACTTTAGGAAAAGAAGTTCGCCTGAAAAACGCATATATCATCAAAGGAGAAAAAGTAGATAAAGACGACAACGGACAAATCACAACGATCTATTGTACATATGACCCCGCTAGTAAGAGCGGGACACGAACACCAGAAAGCCAAAGAAAAGTAAAAGGTACACTACACTGGGTCTCTGCTGTGCACGCCATACCAGCAACCGTTAGAAATTATGATCGTTTGTTTTCTGACCCAAACCCAGACGGTGATAAAACAAAAGACTTTTTAGATTTTATAAATCCAAATTCTTTCCAAGAGATAGAAGCGTTTGTTGAGCCATCATTACAAGGAACCCCCCCGTCAGTAAGATTTCAATTTCAAAGGCTGGGCTACTTTGTTACAGATCCAGAAACCACCAAAAACCACCTAGTGTTCAATAAAACAGTAGGATTAAGAGACACTTGGGCTAAACAAAACAGTTAAGCCTCACCCTCTTCTTTTTTGTTGTTGTGCTTTTTCATAGCCTCACCTATTTGGTTGCTTGCCGTAAAAGAGGCCACCATGTTGTTGAGCATATCAGATCCCGCTTGTGGCGAGTTAGGCAACAAAATCAAGTTGCTATTCGTTTCCTCACCGATAGATTGTAAAGTGTCGTAGTGTTGTGTAACCACAATAAGCGCCGAAGCCTCTTGAGAGTTGATACCCACCCTGTTGAGCACCTCAACAGACTCTTCTAGGCCACGAGCAATCTCACGTCGCTGGTCGGCAATACCCTGGCCTTGTAAGCGCTTAGACTCTGCCTCTGCCTTGGCCTTCTCAACAATTAAGATACGGGCCGCATCTCCTTCGTATTGCGCTGCTATTTTTTCGCGTTCAGAAGCGTTGATCCTGTTCATTGCTGATTTTACTTGGGGATCAGGGTCTATGTCCGTAACAAGAGTTTTGATTATATCGTATCCGTAGTTAATCATAGCATCGTTGAGCTCGGATTTAACAGCGATTGCTATATCGTCCTTACGCTCAAAAACATCATCCAATCGCATTTTTGGAACTTCAGCACGAACAACATCAAAGACATAAGAAGTGATTTGATCGTGCGGATAGTCGAGTTTGTAAAAGGCCTCATAAACCTTGTCTTTGATGACTTTGTACTGAACAGAAACCTTGAGCTTTACAAATACATCGTCTTTGGTTTTTGTTTCAACGATTACGTCGAGCTGCTGAATTTTTAAAGACAACCTTCCTGAGATTCTATCAACAATCGGAATCTTGATTTGTAAACCCGACTGACGAATGCTTTGAAATCGACCAAAACGCTCAACGACCGCAGCAGTTTGCTGTTTGACAATAAACAACGCACCCATGATTAGAAATAAACCAATAAGAGATAAAAAGATGTACCAAAAAAAAACCATAACAATATATTTGACCTTATAAATTTAAGAGAAAAACCTCACTTACACAAGGTCGATTTCGCAACATTGATCCTCCGCGTTGTAGCACGATTTCCAATTACTAGAATAAGCTTAGAAAGGTCTGGGCCCTTAAGCGATCCCACCAAGCAAACCCTGAGAGGCGCCATAACCCCCCCCATGCCTATTTGGTGTTGCTTAGCGATGTCGGACAATAAGTCTTTTATATCATCACTATTAGACAAACTTGTTTTTTCTAGTCCTAAAACAACAGACTCCATAACAGACGCTGTGTTTTCTTTCCACGCTTTTTTTACTGACAATTCATCATAAGCAAACGGGTCTTCAAAAAAGACTCTTAATTCACTCCAAACATCTTCTACTAACACAACGCGGTTTTGAATCAATTCAGCCACAGAGATCAATATTTTTGTGTCGAAAACAACCCCCCTAGACACTAGCACCTCTTTACATAAATCGACCCAAAGGTCCAAGGGCAGTTGTTGTATATGTTGTTGGTTGAACCATCTGTTTTTCTCGGGGTCAAAACGAGCACCAGCTTTGTGTACTTTATGTAAATCGAAGGAATCTATCAACGCATCCATTCCAAATATTTCTTGTTCTGTGCCAGGATTCCACCCCAGCAAAGCCAAAAAATTCACAACAGCCTCAGGCAGGTAACCCTGTTCCTTGTATCCAGGCGAAGAGGTCGTTTTCCACTCTAGGGGAAAAACAGGGAATCCCAACTTATCACCATCTCTTTTGGATAGCTTCCCCTTTCCTGAGGGTTTTAGTATCAGAGGCAAATGAGCAAATTTTGGCGCGTCCCAACCAAAAGCATCATAAAGTCGAAGATGTAGCGGCAACGAAGGCAACCATTCTTCTCCCCGAATTACGTGAGAGATTTTCATGAGATAATCATCCACAACGTTTGCGAAGTGGTAAGTCGGCATCCCATCACTTTTAAATAATATTTTATCATCTAGAAGCGACAGATCTGATGAAATCTTCCCTCGAATTTCATCCTCAATTAGATACTGCTCATTTTCATGATCAGGGTCATAGATTTTAAATCTTACTACATAAGGAACCTTGTTGTGTAACCTCTTATACACTTCTTCCTTTTCTAAGGTTAAGCTGTTTTCAAGTTTTAGCCTGTTATGCCAATTATATATAAAAGTTTTTCCTTTTTCCTCATGATCTTTTCTGTGTTTTTCAAGGGCATCAGCGCTGTCAAATGCATAATAAGCCCACCCTTTGTTTACAAGAAGCCCTATGTGTTCTTTGTAAAGTGCAGAACGCTCGCTTTGCCTGTACGGACCAAACTTGCCGCCGTGAACAGGGCTTTCATCTGGGGCGACCCCACACCACTCAAGTGCTTTTTGTATGTATTCCTCAGCCCCTGACACATATCGGTTTCTATCTGTGTCTTCAATACGCAACACAAAATCTCCCTTGTGTTGTCGTGCAAACAAATAGTTGTAGAGCGCGGTTCTTAATCCACCGATATGCAGAGGCCCAGTGGGACTCGGTGCAAAGCGAACACGGACTTTATTGAGCATTGACAAATTTTTTGTAAATATATTCCTTCCTTTTGCTCTCCCAAAGGTTTAAAAACGGATAATTTATTATTTAACCATTTGAAGCTCAACTTAGCCCCGAAAACAAATTACATAAATACCACAATATCAGACACTTAAAAAAATTTTGCTGTTTTTTAATACCATTATTCTATAATGTACCTTTGCCCCATGAATAGCATCAGTTTTGTTTACGAAACTCAGTTTGAGCTCAACAACCCAGAAAGAGTCCAAAATTGGATATCTAATTGTCTTGAGCGCAATGATAACCACGCCAAACAAATATCAATTGCTTTTATGGATGACGACGCGCTTCTCCATATCAACAAAAAATTTTTAAGCCAAGATTATCTAACCGACGTCATCACATTTGATTATTCGGTTGGTAAAGAGATAATCTCCGACATTGCGATTTCGGTTGATCGTGTTCGCGAAAACGCATCTTCTCAAGGCAATGATTTTGATGAAGAACTACGTCGAGTTATTATACATGGAATATTACATTGTTGTGGCTATAATGATAAAACAATTAAAGAAAAAACACTCATGACCCAAAAAGAAAATGAGTGCTTAGAATTGTTCCACGTGGAACTTAACAACAAAAACAATGTTTAATAACACATACGATGTTATTGTAGTCGGTGGCGGTCACGCCGGCGCAGAAGCTGCTGCTGCTGCCGCCAATCTGGGCAGTAAGACGCTTCTAGTAACAATGAACCTCCAAAACATAGCCCAAATGTCGTGCAATCCCGCTATGGGGGGAATTGCTAAAGGCCAAATTGTTTGTGAAATTGATGCACTAGGAGGATACAGTGGGATTGTATCGGATCAAACGGCGATTCAGTTTAAGATGCTTAACAAATCCAAAGGACCCGCTATGTGGAGCCCACGGGTACAGTCTGACCGGATGCGTTTTGCAGAAACCTGGCGACTTATGCTTGAAGGAACTCCTAATTTGGACTTCTATCAAGAAATGGTTACTGACCTTCTTTTTGAAAAAGACAAGGTTGTTGGCGTTAAAACCTCTTTGGGGTTAACAGTAAAAGCAAAAACAGTTATCCTTACGAGCGGCACGTTCCTCAATGGACTAATACATATTGGAGAAAAGCAGTTTGGCGGTGGTCGAGCAGGAGAAAGCGCATCTTTTGGAATCACTGAAACTCTTGTTGCCCACGGTTTTTCCTCTGGCAGAATGAAGACGGGCACTCCTCCCCGTGTAGATGGTCGTTCACTAGATTATTCCAAGATGGTAGAACAACCCGGGGACACCAACCCCTCTAAATTTTCTTATTCATCTCAAACGACCCCCCTCCAATCCCAACGTTCGTGTCATATGACCTATACAAGCCCCCTAGTACACGACTTGTTAAGGGAGGGTTTTGACCGTTCCCCTATGTTCAACGGCCGCATCAAAAGTATAGGTCCTAGATATTGCCCGTCTGTTGAAGACAAAATCAATCGCTTTGCAGACAAAGAACGCCATCAAATCTTTGTGGAACCAGAAGGATGGGACACAGTCGAAGTGTATGTAAATGGTTTTTCAACCTCCTTACCAGAGGACATTCAATTTAAAGCATTGCGAGCCGTTAAGGGTTTTGAACAAGTAAAGTTTTTTAGACCAGGGTATGCAATCGAATATGACTATTTCCCCCCCACTCAGCTTAAGCACAGCATGGAAACCAAATTGGTTAACGGCTTGTTCTTTGCTGGCCAAATCAATGGCACAACAGGCTACGAGGAGGCTGCCGCACAAGGTCTTATGGCGGGTATAAATGCACATCTACACCACGAAGAAAAGCCTCCG
>JASFWO010000034.1:0-7787 GCA_050049275.1 Flavobacteriaceae bacterium
GGGAATCCGTCCTTTGCAAAAAAAGTGGTTGGTAAAACCGTTTTGTTAAAAAACGTATCATCATTTGATAATAGAAAATACTCTGATAGATTTGGTATTTTATATAAAAAATGTTCTAGTACGTTTGAGTTAAAGCATGGCAAACTTTTATGGGGTAAAATATCTTTATGATCTATAATTTGGATTTTAGGGTTTGAAATATCGAGCCATTTTGGCTTTTGATTATCCGTAACAATAAATATTTTCCTAATCCATGGCGCATATTTTTCAACGGAACGGAGGCTAAATTTTAACTCATTGTTATTTATATAACGTCCATAGAAATTTGTTGATGTATTTTCCACTTTTCTCCCGAAAAAGGCATTGCGCTTTGCCTGCCATTCGGGGTCGTTGCCATCTACCCATAAATAAACCAAATCAATACTAGGAGTATCACTTTTCATTTTCAATTCTTTGTTTGACTATCGGATATTTTTCGAGTATTTTTTCAAACGCTGAACGGTTTAAATCCGTGCCTCTTTTGAAGTTAGTGGTTTTTAAGGATAAGTTTTTGGGTTTTTCTAGTCCGCGTGGTTTGTTGTGCTTCCCAAATGGATAGGGTACTATGTAGGTTCCGTTGCTCACTGCCGCAGCCCAAAACCATATGTCATCTGTTGTTGGTGCTATTTCTGTAAATAAATCGGTATCAAGCATTTTTGTATTCAAAGAATTTGGAGGATACAAAACTCCTCCGACACCTGTTTGTATGTTTTTAAAACTAAAATTTAGCCTATTTGCAAAAAAATGGTACCAACGATATTTTTTCCATTGACGATAGGGGGCATTCAGTTTTATCTTTTTGGCTCGATTGGCAATAATAACATCTGGAATTTGTTCATGAAGGTGAAGCAAATCTCGTAACATATCTTTATGATACCTCACATCATCATCAATTGTTACGATTATATCGTTCGGAAAATCTTTCAGTGCTGGAATCAATTTTCGATACGAACGAATATCTTGCTTATAATTCCTAATTTCAAACAATGGATTATTGTTGGCTAAAGCCATTAATTCTAAGGGAATTTTACTGTCTTTGAATTGTGAAAATGTAAGATATAGAACCACTTTATCGGGCAAAGTATTGCCTACTAAAATAGACTTAATCGCATCTTTAGCATAGGGTATTGCAGCTGGAAAAGAAGTTAAGGATACAATTACTTTTTTTTGTTTTAACATATTTTTCATTAGCCCGTTTGTTAGGAAATTCCTTTTAAAAAGAGTGTTTCCTCTTTTTAATGCGCATACACAACACGTTCGTTGTCATTCAAAATAGTTTATGCGCAACTCATAAAATTTAATTTAATCCAGTAAAAATATGGTATTTTCTTAGGGTTTTAAAAGAGTGTTAAAACCTTTTTCAATATCCGTTTTGACACCTAATTTAAATTGAGTGAAGTAATAATAAGTCTGTCAAAGACTTCCATGCCCAATGGTATGTACGCTTGGGTTAGAAGCTTAGTGACAGAAAACTACGAGGTGATGTTTTACATACAAGGGAAACACACGCTCCCAAAAAACGATGAAGATATTTTTTTATCTCCTCAAAAAAACTGAAAGTTTATTTTATACATTAGAAGCACAAAATCTAACCCATGAAAAAGCTGATTTTATTATTTCTACTTGTAGGTGTTTTTGTAAGCTGCAATACTGAGTATTCCAGAAAAGACCACTCGATCTTTTGGCAGAAAAACAGCGCAGAATATCATGCCCTTTGCATTCAGGCATATAACATAGCCAAAACCAAGCTGGATAAAGCAATCGCAGATCAAAACAACATACCCCTAGCCATTGTTGCAGACATCGACGAAACTGTTTTGAACAACCTTCCCTACAATCAGATGCTTATTGACACAAAGCAAAGTTTCAGCCAAAAAACATGGTCTGATTGGGTGAATAAAGAAATCGCTACTCCGATACCTGGCGCTTTAGACTTCTTTAACTATGCCTCTAAACAGGATGTTGAAATCATTTACCTTTCAAATAGAAGCGTAGAGAACTACGCCCCTACAAAAGCCAATCTAATTTCTGCTGGTTTCCCTTTTGACCAAGAGACCATCATGTTGCTCAGAGGCGATGACGGGAACAAAGAGTCTAGAAGAAATCAACTTTCTGACTACAACATTGTCTTGCTTCTTGGAGACAATTTAGCAGATTTTGACGAGCGTTTTTACAAAAAATCAAATCAAACTAGGATCGAAGATGTCAACTCACTCGCTCATTTGTTTGGGGATAAGTTTATTGTATTCCCAAACCTTATTTACGGGACTTGGGAAATGGGGTTTGAAGATTCAAACAAATGACAGAATTTCATTCACTGAACAATGTTGTTAAAAATACAGGGGAATCTGGTATTAGTAAAAATTTATTCATAAAAAAAAGCGTTGAAAACAACGCTTTTTTTATGAGGTTGAATGCTTATTGACAGGGTTCACATGTATTAAAGCACACTGGATCTAAAGTAGTACTTCCCTCAACTTGTGCAACTCGGTTTGTATACACATCTGTGGTTTTGGTACAAGAATTACCAGGCTGAAAACTTTCTTCAACAGATTGGTTGTCAAGAATAAACTTGTATTGCATTTCCCCAGGAAATACCTCAACTGTAGTCGTATAGATTCCATCACCATCTTCGTCGGTCATAGAATCACAAGTGCCACACCAATTATTGAAAGAACCGAAAACACCAACCGTGCTGAAATCTCCTTCGTATGAATTCATGTCAACAGAAAGAGTCACTTGCGCAGGAGCAATTACTCTGTGTTGAAACACCTTGAAGTATTGGACTTTTCCGTTTTCAATAAACACATTGGCATGATTGTCTTCAACGCTTACTGACTCCCCATTGTCTATCCGTAATGAAAAGCCCGTAACCAACCAATCTCCATTGATCGGTGTTCCTTGATTATTTACAAATTTAACAGGCACACCCCATTGTTGTTGAACACTCACTTCTTCGTTGTCAGCAAACCATTGAGTTAGGAAATCTTTGAGTGCCTGTTTTCCTTCAATGACAAGCTCCCCTCCCGGGGCTTCAATTCGAATGTTATCTCCGGCCAATTCAGCAATTGCCGCAGCATCTCCTTCTTGGTGCAATTCACACCACTGTAACCAAACATCAACACTGTCTTGGCTCCCGAGAATAAAGGTATTGGAGCGGTCTCCTGCGAAACCTACAGCGCCATCGAGGGTTTGGGCGCTAACCGATATAAACGAAAAGGAAAATAAATAAAGGAAAAAGTAGAATACATTTTTCATCTGTTTTGTTTTTTTGATTAAATCTAAAAATAATAAAATAAAATTTATTTTTTTCTTTACATAATAAATTGAAGTGTACAGTACGTCTATGTTTGTATAATGGTCATTTTCATCTACAATTCTTAACTTACCGTTCCAAGACACTGATGTGTGGTCTGGACCGTCATTTACATTCACCGAAAAGTATTTGTAAAAATTTACTTTTATAAAATTATATCACTTATGATTTTATCCTTTTTTAACAAGGTCTTGCCTATTTTTTTAGGAATGTTTTCTATCGTTTTATTGGGCCAAATAACAACCCTTTCCTTTGGATCGTGCCACAAAATGGATAAGCCAAATAGTGATGTCATTTTGAAGACCATCGCAGCCGAAAAACCTGATGGATTTATTTGGCTGGGCGACATCGTGTATGGGAATGATGGCAACTCAAAAGATTTAAAAACAAAATTTGATCGACTCAGTAACAAAGCCGCTTATCAAAACTTAAAAAAAAACACCAAAGTGTATGGTATTTGGGACGATCATGACTATGGAATCAACGATGGTGGAGCGGATTACGTAAACAAATCCGAAAGCCGCCGTGACCTGTTCACTTTTCTGGGACTGCCCAAAGACCATCGTGCCTACCAAAGAGAGGGTGCCTATCAAGCATATACCATACAAGCCAACAAACAACACATCAAGATGATTCTTCTAGACAATAGATATTTTAAAACCCCCTATGTTAAGTCTAAGAACAATCGACAGCAATATCGTAAAGACAGAAAAGGCACACTGCTAGGAAAAGCACAATGGGCTTGGCTTGAAAAGCAATTAAAAAACTCGAATGCAAAGGTTCATGTTTTTGGGTGCGGAATCCAATTGTTGTCAAATAAACATCGTTTTGAGAAATGGACTAATTATCCCAAAGAGCGAAAAAAAATGTTCCGGTTGTTACAGAAATACAAGGTTAAAAACCCCATCTTTTTAACTGGAGATCGCCATATGTCTGAATTGTCTATCGCCAATATTGGATATACTTCTTTGATAGATGCAACCTCAAGCGGTATGACAGAAGCGTTGACTTATAACTTGACAGAAGAAAACCCTTATCGAGTCGGGCCCACCATTGGCCAGAATAGTTACGGTCAACTGATCATTGATTGGGACCAAAGCCGCATCAGCATACTGTTCAAAAACTCAGAAGGAATTCCTTTATATGAGTATCAACAAGATTTAATGAAACATTAATTGAGCACAGTGTCAGTCGAGCCAAGTGATCTCGCCACTATCGAGCTGATAAACCCCACCTACCAAACCAATGCTTCCTTTCTGAAAGAGATCATCAAGGATGGAGCTCTTTTCCAAAATACGCTGCATCGTAGCACGTACATTGTTTTCGATTGTTGCATTGACAAATTCTGAATCAGAGCTGCTAGGGGTTTTTCCAGTGGATTTGGCCGTGTGATCAACCGCGGGTTGAATAGAAGCCAACAAGCCTGTGATATGACCCAATTCAACGCCATCACATGCAGCTTTGACTGCTCCACACCCTGCATGGCCCAGCACCACGATGAGCTTGCTTCCTGCCACTGCGCAGGCATATTCCATACTTCCCAAAATGTCGTTGTTTTCAAAGTTTCCTGCGACGCGAGCAACAAAAATATCACCAACGTGTTGATCAAAAACCAATTCTACTGGAACACGTGAATCTATACAAGATAAAACCACCGCTTTTGGATACTGCCCTCCAGTTGTTTGAGAGCGCAAAGAGTGAGCATCTACTTGATGAGTTGATCCTGTTGTATAACGCTTATTCCCCAATTGTAAATCATTCAAAACGATTTCAGGAGTGAGCTGATCTTGGTCTGATTTTTGTACGGAATCTTTTCTCATAATTAAGAGTAAATAATTTTTGCTCTAAAATATACTTTTTTAAGAAATATTAACGTTCTGATATATAACACAACTCATCCCAACTTTCTCAAAATAGTTGGGTCTAAATACAAACTTAATAATTGGATTCTTCGGAAGATCATATTGAAAAATTAATCCATTCATCAAAACATGAGCGCGCTTTAACAGAAATTGCTCATGTCTTTCATGAAAGGTTGTATTGGATGATTCGGAAACTGGTGCTAAATCATGAAGATGCCAATGATGTGCTTCAAAACACATACGTTCGTGTTTTTAAGGGTTTGCCAAAATTTCGTTTTCAAAGCAGCATCAAAACCTGGTGTTATAGAATTGCCTATAACGAATCTATGAGGCATTTAGAGAAACAAAAAAAACAGGCGCTCCTGTGGCCCGATGGTACCTTGCCTGACTACTGGTCTCAACTATGTGCTGATCCTTATTTTGATGCGCATCAAGTAGATGCCCACTTTCATAAACTTTTGGGAGAACTTACAGAAGACCAACGCATTGTTTTTTCTATGAAGTATTACGATGAATTAAAGTTTACTGAAATCGCAGCAGTTACAAAACGCAACGTCAACGCTATCAAGACTACGTATTATGCAGCCAAGAAGACACTCATCCAACAACTAAAAATAGCCGTATGACTGTAAACAAAACAAAACAATTTCTGAAATTAGGTTATGAGGTGCCTGATAAATATTTTGATCTTTCAAAACAACAGATGTTGGACCGTGTTTTAATGCCTGACAGTCATAAAACAATCGTTCGGCCACTGTGGAAAAAATTCTCTGAATTCGCAGCAGTGTTTGTTTTATTGTTGGCAATAAAATGGTCTATAGATCTTAATACGCTCTCTATAACATCTGGGGATAGCGACTACGATTTCTTGCTTGTTGAATCTGTCATGGTTGAGGAGGAAGATTTTGATGTATGGTTTGAAGAAAATTATGTGTTGAATGTTTTTTGAGTTTACAACTATTTTAAAAAATAGGGGTCTAAAGTTTAAATCCTAAACACAATGAAATCAAACATCGTATATTTTTTTATCCTAGTTTTTTTCGCTTTGCCAATCAATGCACAAAAGAAACCAAAAACTGCAGCATATGACCTGCGTGGCATGGAGAAAATCTTAAGCCCCGAGCAACTTGAAATGCTAAAGTCCCAAAGGCAATTGGTTAAGAATCAAAGAGAAGCCTTAAAAAACAGCCTTACCAAAGAACAGAAAGCCGTTATGGAAAGTCAAGATTTGGGGCCAGTAGAGCGCAAGAAAGCGCTTAGAGAGCTGCTCAATCAGAAACAGCGCGATATGCTGGAAACTCACAAAAACAACATCAAAAACCTTAAAGAAGATTTCCGAAAAACACTGACAGCTGAGCAAAAAGAAGCCTTAAAAAAACGCCGTAAAAGAACGAAAATGCGTCGAGAAGCTCTCAGTAAACGTAGAGATTCTATCAAAACTAAATACCGTCAAAGAGAAAGTCGTTATTAACATAGACAGATCCAGAAATAAAGTCTTCTTAGACTAATCCGTAAAATGTGTTCCTTTTAAAAAATAAATACTCATTTTATGGATTTGTTTATTTATTGAAGCTTCATTTTTTAAATCCATAAATGTTATTCATTTGCGTTCAAAACGGACATAAGCCGTGTTTTGTTTGGTTAAATTCGTGCTGGTAAAAAAGCGGTTTGAACAACGATATTTTTAAATCTAGACTCGAGGATTTATACACAAAAATTACATGTGGTAAGTTTTCCACTCCGCAACAAGCGCGCAACACATGTGCGTCGTTTTGCTTGGATCTTTTTAATGAAGTAGATTTTGAACTTATTGGTTCTGAACACTTGCCCGAAAAGGGGGGTAATTTGTTTTTATACAATCATTTACACAACCCTATCCAATATGCTCTAGAGGACAACTTCCATATTACTTTAGACAGTCATTTTCTCAGTGCATATTTATTCGACTACTACAATGATCCAGGGATGCGAATTGTACGTTACAGTCTGCCTCATGAAAAAGCTCATAAAAAATACTACAGCTCTTTCGACTACATTCAAGTATATGCCTCTGGCTTTCGACCTCATGATCTTACACAACAGATGAAGGTTGAATCCAAATCAACTTTTTACAGCCGTTGTCTAGAGTCTCTATCTAAAGGGCAAAATTTAATCATTAGTCCAGAGGGCACTTCAAACCGAACCGAGCAATCGCCTGGTCCTTTCCGATTTGGCGTATTCAAATTAGCTCAGCTTGCCAGACCAGATCTAAATATTGTTCCAGTAGTATTTTCAGGGTTTGACAAAACAATGAATCGCAGTGCGTGGAAATGTGCCATCAAAAAACCTTTTCGCTTGGCAGATGTTGTAAATGACCCTTTCGACATCAACCAAGTTGCTGCTTTTGCCGATCGTTTGTTTTTGGCTTATAAAAAATGGGTACCACAATTGCTCCAAGACAATCAAAACTTTATAAGAGAAATAGAGATCCTTCAGCGTAAAGTTAAAAGGCATAATCAATCGGAAAATTTGGTGTGTTTTTTTGGAAGTTCATCGATTCGCCTGTGGGATTTAAAAGAAAGTTTTCCTGA
>JASFWO010000036.1:0-7702 GCA_050049275.1 Flavobacteriaceae bacterium
ATATTTGTCCCATGCAAATTGAAGTCCTAAAATCTAAGATTCACAGAGTGACCGTCACTGGAGCTGAACTCCATTATGTCGGCAGCATCACAATCGACGCTGCTCTAATGGAAGCTGCACAATTGGTCGCTGGTGAAAAGGTGCAAGTGGTAAACATCAACAATGGCGAACGACTGGAGACTTACGTTATTCAAGGAGAAAAAAATAGCGGAGAAATCACTCTAAACGGCCCAGCAGCTCGAAAAGTACAGAAAGGTGATGTCGTCATTATCATCAGCTATGCACATATGAGCCCACTAGAAGCTCAGTCCTTCAAACCTGTAGTACTCTTCCCAGACACCGAAACCAACACACTTCGATAATCTTGCCCAAGTTCCTTTCAAAACTGATAAAAACCACCCTTCCTCTAGGGTTTGGGTTGTTTTTTGTTTACTACTCGTACTCAAATACAACCGTTGATCAACGTGACCTGATTTGGATGTACATACGCCAAGCGGATCTCTATTTTGTAGGGCTTTCTATGTTTTTTGGGATCATGAGCCACTTATCAAGGGCTTACCGTTGGGGATTTTTGTTGCAACCCTTAGGGTACCGACCTCGATTTCTTAATCTAGTTCTGACCGTACTTATTACATACGTTTCCAATTTAGGGATTCCCCGATCAGGAGAAGTGCTGCGATCTACCGCCTTGAGAGCTTATGAAAAAATACCTTTTGAAAAAAGTTTTGGCACCGTAGTTATGGAACGACTAGTCGATTTGATTTTATTACTGATTTGCGTTGGAATCGGGTTTTTACTAGAACGCGATATGGTACGCTCTTTATTTAATTCAGACACAAACGCGGGAAACAAAGTATTGGGTGTTTTGATTTTTTTGGCTATCGGGTTGGTTTTTTTTTATTGGACCAAACACACCAAGCATCATTGGGGTAAGAAAATTCAAAACTTCATTAACGGATTAATTAGTGGCATCACTTCTATTAGAAACATGCCGAATGCCGTTTGGTTTTGGGTGCATACTTTTTTTATATGGGCTATGTACGTGCTCATGTTTTGGGTCATCAAATTTTCGTTGCCAGGAGCAGATGTTCTAAATCTAGCTGCCATTTTCCCTGCATTTATTGCTGGTGGCCTAGCAATGTCGGCAACCAACGGAGGCATTGGTCTGTACCCAATAGCAGTAGCGGCAGTATTATCTCATTATGGATTGGGCTATGAACTGGCTCTTGCCTACGGCTGGGTCATGTGGACAGCCCAGACCCTCATGGTGGTGTTTTTTGGGGGACTTTCCTTTTTCATACTCCCTATTGTAAACAGAAATTAATAAGTATCTTACCATCGGAATGGCGCAAGTAAAAACAGCTTTTTTTTGTAAAAATTGCGGAATGCAATATGCTAAGTGGCAGGGACAATGCCATGCCTGTAAAGAATGGAATACCATCACCGAAGAAATTCTACATAAACCAAAAACTGAAGCTTGGAAAAGTACTGAAAATGGATCTTCTAATGCCCCTGTGTTGGTTCAAGAGGTTTCTTCAGATCAGCAAAAACGTGCCAAGACCGATGATCCTGAACTCGACAGAGTTTTAGGTGGGGGAATCGTCCCTGGGGCTCTTGTGCTATTGGCAGGAGAACCTGGAATTGGAAAATCTACCCTATTGCTTCAATTGGGGCTACATGTATCTTATAAAACCCTCTATGTTTCTGGCGAGGAAAGTATGGCACAAATCAAACTGAGGAGTCAACGCATGGACGGAGTTTCTGAAAATTGTTATTTACTCAACGAAACAAACGTAGAGCGCATACTTACTCAAGCCCAACAACTCCAACCAAAACTTCTAATTGTTGACTCCGTACAAACGCTTCACACTGACATGATTGACAGTGGAGCTGGAAGTGTTTCTCAAATTCGAGAATGTACTGCAGCATTGCAACGCTTTGCCAAACAAACCCATATTCCCATTGTCCTAGTGGGGCATATCACCAAAGATGGAATGATTGCCGGACCTAAAATCTTAGAGCATATGGTAGATGTGGTTCTGCATTTTGAAGGGGACAGAAATCATATGTACCGTATTTTAAGAACTCCAAAAAATCGTTTTGGAGCAACTGCTGAGCTCGGCATTTACGAAATGTTATCCAACGGACTCAGGCCCGTGACCAACCCGAGTGAATTGCTTATTTCAAATAAAAGCCAAGGGCTGAGCGGACATGCCATTGCTGCAACTCTCGAGGGGATGCGCCCAATGCTCATCGAATGTCAGGCGCTGGTAAGTTCTGCGGTATACGGCACTCCTCAAAGGAGTTGTACAGGTTTTAACGCCAAACGACTAAACATGTTATTGGCTGTATTGGAAAAACGTGCTGGTTTTAAACTGGGTGCAAAAGATGTATTTCTCAACCTTGCCGGGGGGATCCGAATTGAAGACCCCGCCCTTGACTTGGCTGTCGTAGCCGCTGTGCTATCTAGCAGTCTAGATGTGGCCATCCCTGAGGGATATACCTTTGCTGCCGAAATTGGACTTTCGGGTGAATTACGAAATGTATCCAGAATGGAACAACGAATTCAAGAAGCCGAAAAACTTGGGTTTCACACCTTAGTGGTTGCTCAAAAAACCCAAACCAAAAGTGCCAAAATCAAAGTTATCCCTCTAGATAATATCCGAAGTCTTGTGGATTTACTTTTTTAAGGAGCTGGGTTTGGAATCTCTGCATGAACTGCATTGATGGCTGCAATTAAATTATCTGACAACTCAATCTGAGCAGAGTCTATGTTTTCTCTAAGTTGAACCATTTGTGTAGCCCCTATAATATTGGAGGTCACAAAAGGTTGTTGAGTCACAAAAGCCAAAGCCATTTGAGTTAATGAAATCCCTGCATCTTCTGCAATTTTCGCATATTTTTCCGTAGCAATTTTACATTGCTGACTGCTGTAGCGAGCCATTCTTGGGAATAAGTCCAGACGGCTGTTTTTCGGCACTGCTCCACCTCTATATTTGCCACTCAATACCCCAAACGCTAAGGGAGAATATGCCAACAGCCCAACGCCCTCGCGCATAGAAACCTCTGCATTCCCAATTTCAAATAAGCGATTGAGAAGTGAATATGGATTCTGAATCGTTACCATGCGAGGCAGCCCTTTTTGGGCCAAAGCCATATAACGCATCACCGCCCATGGGTTTTCATTGGACAAGCCAATCTGGCGAATTTTTCCAGACTGAATTAGAGGCTCTAGGGTCTCCAAAATAGAAGTGAAATTCTCTATCCATAAGTCGTCTGGATTGTGTTTGTAATCACGAATTCCAAACATATTGGTTGTTCGCTCAGGCCAGTGTAATTGGTATAAGTCTATATAATCTGTGCGTAAACGCTTAAGACTGCCATCAACTGCTTCCCGAATGGCGTCTGGAGAAAACCCAGTCGTGCGAATATGAGCTGTGTAAGCCCCTGGCCCTGCAATCTTAGTTGCCAACACTACTTTGTCTCTGTTTTTTCGATCTGCAAACCATTTCCCGATGATCCGTTCGGTTTCGGCGTGGGTTTCGGCTGTCGCGGGTACAGGATACAACTCAGCGGTATCGAAAAAATTAACCCCTTGTTTTAGGGAGTAATCCATCTGTTCAAAAGCCTCTGCTTGGGTGTTTTGTTTCCCATAAGTCATCGTCCCCAAACAAATTTTACTCACCTTAATATCGGTGTGTGGAAGTGTATTGTATTTCATATTTATAAAGCTAAAGAAACGCCTACAGGGCAATGATCGGAGTGGTAGGCATCGGGCAATATAAAAGCCCGCTCGATTTTGGGTGAAAGTGGGGCGCTCACCAAGGCATAGTCAATACGCCAACCTTTGTTATTGTTACGTGCATTGGCTCGGTAGCTCCACCAGCTGTATTGGTGCGGCTCTGAGTGGAGGTAGCGGAAACTATCCGTAAATCCACTATCCATAAAGGCATCCAACCATGCGCGTTCTTCAGGCAAAAACCCTGAAACTTTGGCATTGCGAATGGGGTCGTGAATGTCGATAGCTTCGTGGCATATATTATAATCTCCACAGATTACCAAATTGGGATGCGTACTGCGTAAATTGTCAATATATGTCCTAAAATCATCCATATAGCGAAACTTGGTAGCCAATCTTTCGGGATTTGTGCCTGAGGGTAAATACAAACTCATTACAGAAAATCCGTCAAAATCTACACGCAAGTTGCGACCTTCGTAATCCATATAATCTATGCCCGTACCATAAACCACCTGTTTGGGTTTTTCTTTGGTCAAAATAGCAACACCACTATACCCTTTCTTTTGAGCAGGATACCAGAAGTGGTGGGTATAACCCATTTTTTTGAATATACTTGAGTCAAACTGGTCGGGGTTGGCTTTGATCTCTTGCAGACACAACACATCGGGGTTGGCCGCACCAAGCCAATCTGTAAAGCCTTTTTTAAGCGCGGCTCGTATACCGTTTACATTGTAAGAGATAATCTTCATAACCCACGAAAATACACAATGAAAGTTTAATATCTTTACCAAAAATTAAAAACAAACCCATGAAACGATTTACCCCAATTTTAATTTTAGCTATCGCTTCTTTTACAATTCATGCTCAAGAAGAACCTATCCAAGTTGAGATTGTAAAAGATTCTTCATATGAGTTCGTAGACCCTTTCGGAATACAGGAACTTCGCTTGAATATGTTGGATCTCTTAGCGGGCCCTGCGTTACATGTGTTCTACGAACGTGTTGTAGATGCATCTAACAGCTATGGGGTTTCCACCTTTTTGGATCTTAGTGACAACAACAGTAGCTACCAAAATTTTTCTGTCAATCCTTTTTATCGCTTTTACTTTTTGAATCGAAAAGATTTTGGCGCACAGGGCATTTTTGTAGAATTATTTAGCTCGTTGGCTTCGGTTGAAGCGGATAATTACGATTTTGGAAATAATGAATTCCAAGTTTCATTGGGGATGAGTTTGGGTCGAAAGTGGATAAACAAAAGTGGTTTTACTTTTGAAACTTTTTTGGGAATGGGTCGCTATCTTCTCGATTCTGAAGAAGGAAATGAGGCCCACGGACGCATTGGAATTGCTGTCGGAAAGCGATTCTAAGAGTTTGCTAAAGCTTTCTTAACAGATACTGCATCTCCAATCATTGCACCTAATTTTGCAATCGATATACGTTCCTGAGACATTGTATCACGATGACGCAAAGTAACCGTTTGATCTTCTAAGGTTTGATGATCAACCGTCACGCAAAAAGGGGTTCCTAGAGCATCTTGACGTCTGTAACGACGACCTACGGCATCCTTTTCATCGTAGGCAACTTCTAAGTCCCACTTTAAATCAGCGACTATTTGTCGAGCTACATCTGGCAGCCCATCTTTTTTGACCAAAGGCAACACCGCCACTTTGGTAGGTGCTAAAACGGCCGGTAAGCGAAGTACCGTTCGCAGAGAACCATCTTCTAAGGTTTCTTCCTGAAGGGCGTGAGAAAATACCGCCAAAAACATACGGTCTAAGCCCACTGAAGTTTCTAAAACATAAGGGACATAATTCTCTCCTCTTTCTGGGTCGAAATACTGCAATTTTTTTCCTGAATATTTTTCATGACTAGCCAAGTCAAAATCAGTGCGTGAGTGGATGCCTTCTAACTCTTTAAAGCCAAAAGGAAATTTGAATTCTATATCACAAGCCGCATCTGCATAGTGGGCCAACTTATCATGGTCGTGAAAACGGTAGTTTTCCGCACCCATTCCTAAAGACAAGTGCCACTTCAAACGGGCTTCTTTCCAATTGGCATACCATTCTTTTTGAGTTCCAGGAGGAATAAAAAACTGCATTTCCATCTGTTCAAACTCACGCATGCGGAAAATAAACTGACGCGCAACTATTTCATTGCGAAAAGCTTTTCCGGTTTGGGCAATTCCAAAAGGCAATTTCATGCGGCCAGTCTTTTGAACGTTCAAAAAATTGACAAAAATCCCTTGAGCGGTTTCTGGTCGTAAGTATAGGTCCGTCGCATGCTCAGCAGAAGCGCCCAATTTGGTTCCAAACATCAAGTTGAATTGCTTTACATCAGTCCAATTTTTAGATCCTGATAAAGGACAAACAATTTCCAACTCTTCAATTAGATTTTTAATGTCTGTTAAATCTTCCTTTTCTAAGGATTTTCCCATACGAGAAAGAATGGAGCTGGCTTTTTCTTTATAACCCAATACTCTTGGATTGGTACTAACAAACTGTTCTTGGTCAAAAGCATCTCCAAATCGTTTGGCCGCTTTCTTGACTTCTTTTTCAATTTTAGATTCCAATTTGGCCACATAGTCCTCTATCAAGACATCGGCACGATAACGTTTTTTAGAATCTTTGTTGTCAATCAAAGGATCGTTAAATGCATCTACATGACCAGAAGCTTTCCATGTAGTAGGATGCATAAAAATGGCGGCATCTAAGCCCACAATGTTTTCGTTGAGCTGGACCATGGCTTTCCACCAATAATTTCGAATGTTATTTTTGAGTAAAACCCCCTGCTGGCCATAATCGTATACGGCGCTTAAGCCATCATACACGTCACTTGATGGAAAAACAAATCCATACTCTTTGGCATGGGCGATGACTTTTTTAAATTGATCTGTTGCTGACATGGCGCAAAAATAAGGTTTCTTTTCGTAAATTGTCAGAGATAAGTAGCCCCAATGCATTCTGTTTTTATTGAGTTGGTACAAGTTTTTGTTCCCAAGCTATGTTTGGGGTGCCAATGCAGTCTTCCAAAATCCCTACACCAATTGTGCCTGAGTTGCCTAGAAAAGTTACCTCTTACCCACTATGAAAAATCTACTATCAACCCTTTGTACAAACTACTTGTTAGTCAGAATGATATAGAGGTTGCCGCCTCACTATTTTTTTTTGAAAAAGAGGGACTTTTACAAAAACTGATTCACTCCCTTAAGTATAAAGGACAATACGGCTTGGGTGTTTTTTTTGGTCAAATGTTGGCTAAAAAATTGGAAGCCGCTAACCTCAAGTCCTACACTCTGGTTATCCCAGTCCCTTTACACAAAAAACGACAACGCCTTAGGGGCTACAACCAAGTGTCAGGTTTTGGAAAAGCCTTGGCTCAAACTTTAGGCATTGCCTATAACGACCGGTTGTTGTATCGCCATAAACCCACCAAAACATTGGTTCGTATGACCCGAGCAGAAAGATGGGAACAGGTACAGGATGCTTTTGGAATTCATAACCTTAGTGCTCTCAATGGGCATCATATATTGTTGGTAGACGATGTCATAACTACGGGGGCTACCTTATCGGCGGCTGTCAAAGCTGTCTCTGATGTAGGGGAAGTACAAATATCCGTCGCAGCCATCGCCTTTGCCTAATCACCCCTTCCTTAGTCGTGAAAATAGTCGTTTCTTTGTAGGGATGAAACGGTCCATAGAATTCGTTTTGTTTGTGTTAGTGGTGCTCATGTTTGTGCAGTGTGCTCGGCGTGGTAGCCCTACAGGTGGTCCTGAGGACGAAAATCCTCCTATTCTTGTTCGTGCAATCCCAGAAGCCAACGCTACTCAATTTGATGATACACGCATCAGACTCTATTTTGATGAATATATCAAGTTCAACAAGCTCAAAGAGCAGCTTATTATATCTCCTCCTCTACCTACCTCTGCATACAATATTACACCGCAAGGAAGTGCTGCAAAGTACAT
>JASFWO010000039.1:0-7464 GCA_050049275.1 Flavobacteriaceae bacterium
GCTATTTCCCCAAAAAAATCGAGTACTGTTCCCCGTAAATCAAAAACACAGCCAAAATATGCGATGATCGGAGCGGCTAAACCCATGAAGCATATCCGAACCATGATCGACAAAGTGGCTCCTACCCATGCTCGTGTACTAATCCAAGGACCCAATGGTTCTGGTAAAGAGTTGGTAGCCCATGCACTGCACGATCTCAGCAATCGGGCTTCTGGTCCAATGATAGAGGTCAATTGCGCAGCCATCCCTTCGGAGTTGATTGAGAGTGAGTTGTTTGGTCATATAAAAGGAGCTTTTACTTCTGCACACAAGGACAGGGCGGGTAAGTTTGAATCTGCCAATGGGGGAACGCTCTTTCTCGATGAGATAGGAGACATGAGTCTCTCAGCCCAAGCAAAAGTATTGCGTGCCCTTCAGGAGCACAAAGTCCAACGTGTAGGTAGTGACAAGGATATTCCTGTGGATGTTCGTGTTTTGGCTGCGACCAATAAAAACCTTCAGGAAGAAATTACAGCTAAACGTTTTCGTGAAGATTTGTATCACCGCTTGGCAGTGATCGAAATACACGTTCCTCCATTAAAGGACAGACGTGAAGATATCCCATTGTTAATCACTCACTTCAACAAAGACTTGACCCCAAAAAAAGATTTTCATCCGAAAGCTGTTGAAAAACTCCAACAAATGGATTGGCCTGGTAATGTGCGCCAGTTGCGCAATGTGGTGGAACGCCTGCATATATTATCTGAAAATGTTATAACGGTCAGAGAGGTTTCTCACTTTGCCCAAATGAACCCTATCAAATCATGAAAAAACACATCTTGGTACTATTAATCATCGGCATCTGCTTTGCTGGGATTTCCCAAACAAAGAAGGACGAAAAGATGCTCCAATCGATTTATCGCACATCTCTACTCGAAGGTCAATCATATGAATGGTTGGATCATTTGTGTAACCAAATAGGAGGCAGGCTTTCTGGTTCATTGAATGCCGAACGTGCCGTCGAATGGGCAAAACAAGAATTAGAGGAGTTAGAGCTCGATCGTGTTTGGCTACAACCCGTTTTAGTGCCTAAATGGGTTCGAGGTCCAAAAGAATTTGCTCTGATCGAAACCGAACCAGGGGTGACTTTCAATGTTCCGATTACGGCATTGGGTGGATCGGTGGCAACCCCTTCTGTGGGTTTAAAGGCTGAAGTGGTAGAGGTTCAAAATTTCGAAGATTTAGAACGTCTTGGGAGTGAAGTCATCGAAGGTAAAATCGTGTTTTTTAACCGCCCAATGCAAGCAGACTTAATCAATACCTTCGAAGCTTATGGTGGTTGTGTAAACCAACGCTATGATGGCGCTCGACAGGCCAGTCAATACGGAGCTATCGGAGTGATTGTCCGTTCTATGAATTTACGTTTAGACGATTTGCCGCATACGGGTGCTATGAGCTATGGCAATCAGCCCGTAAGTCAACGCATTCCTGCCGCTGCTATCAGTACCAATGCAGCCGAAAAGTTAAGCAACCTTATGCGTATTGCTCCAAATTTAAAGTTTTTGTTTCGTCAACAATGCAAACAATACGATGACGTTCTGTCTTACAATGTGATTGGGGAAATCACGGGAAGTGAATATCCCAACGAAATCATTACAGTTGGTGGGCATTTAGATTCTTGGGATATTGGAGATGGCGCTCACGACGATGGTGCTGGATGTGTTCAGTCCATGGAAGTATTGAGACTTTTCAAAAAATTGAACCATCAGCCCAAAAGGACTATAAGAGTGGTTTTGTTTATGAATGAAGAAAACGGACTTCGTGGAGGCAACAAATACGCTGAAACAGCGGCACTGAAAGGTGAGACCCATATTTTTGCTTTAGAATCGGATGCAGGTGGTTTTACCCCTAGGGGGTTTAGTTTTGATTGCTCTGACATAGAATTTGAGCAAGTAATGGGTTGGAAACCGCTGTTTAAGCCTTATTTAATTCACTATTTTGAAAAGGGAGGTAGTGGTGCCGATATAGGTCCCTTAAAGACCAAAACCAATGTATTGGCGGGTCTTCGCCCTGATTCACAGCGATATTTTGATCATCATCATGCTGAAAATGACACTTTCGACGCTGTCAATAAACGCGAACTCGAATTGGGTTCAGCCACTTTAACCTCTTTGATCTATCTGTATGACACATATGGACTGGTTGGTGGCGAGCCTTTAGACAGCAGCTTATAACCTTATGGATTTGCGTCTGTATACACGCGAATTTCGCTACAACCTTCAGCTAGCATATCCTGTGATTGTAGGTATGCTAGGCCATACGTTTGTTCAGTTTGTTGATAATGTGATGGTGGGTCAGTTGGGTACGGCTGAACTAGCTGCCATTTCATTGGGAAACAGTTTTGTTTTTATAGGGATGTCATTGGGAATTGGTTTTTCCACCGCCATTACCCCACTGGTTGCCGAGGCCGATGCTGCCCAGCTTCCTGATCGAGCCAAAGCTGTTTTTGCTCATGGGATCGTTTGGTGTACGGTTTTGGGATTATTGCTATTTCTGGGGGTGTATTGTGCCAAACCTATCATGTATTATATGGGGCAACCGCCCGAGGTGGTCGAATTGGCGTTTCCATATCTAAAATGGGTGGCTGTTTCTTTGTTTCCGTTGGTGGTCTTTCAGGCATTTAAACAGTTTACAGATGGCATGTCACTCACCCGATATGCTATGTATGCAACTGTCTTAGCAAACCTTATCAACATATTGGTGAACTATGTATTGATTTTTGGCAAATGGGGTTTCCCTCAGTGGGGTGTAACAGGCGCTGCAATTGGCACACTGGTTTCGCGTATCACCATGCTAGCAGCTTTGATCCTACTGATGTATTTCCATAAAAGACTGTCGTTTTATATACGTGGCTTGTTTCAAATGACGCTTTCTAGTGCACTGATGAAAAGAATTTTTGCTCTAGGTTTTCCTTCAGCCCTACAAATGTTGTTTGAAGTGTCATTTTTTACCTCAGCAATTTGGGTATGTGGTATGTTGGGTAAAAACCCTCAGGCAGCCAACCAAATTGCTTTAAATATTTCTTCGATGACTTTTATGGTCGCTATGGGCCTCAGTGTGGCCGCAATGATTCGAGTAGGTAATCAAAAGGGGTTACAGCGTTTTTCGGATTTGCGTCGCATCGCACAATCTGTCTTTTTATTGACCTTGTTGATAGACATTGCTTTTGCAGTGGTTTTTATCGTTGGAAAAGATGCTTTTCCATGGCTTTATTTAGAGGCTTCGACTGCTGCAGACGTACTAGAGGTGGTTGCCATTGCCTCTTCATTGTTTTGGGTCGCTGCTTTTTTTCAAATTTTCGATGGTGCTCAAGTGGTCGCTTTGGGTGCTCTAAGAGGCTTGCAGGATGTGATTGTCCCTACTTGGATCTGTTTTGCAGCATATGGTCTGGTAGGATTTCCGATCATGTTCTACCTTGGCTTATACACAGAATGGGCCGCTACTGGCGTATGGATAGGTTTGTTGTCGGGTTTGGTAGCTAGTGCTGCGATGTTGTATCTTCGTTTCTTACAACAAACACGTAAACTGATTCATCAACATGGAGGCACTGCCTGAGTTTTTATTAGCTGATTCGTCTGACCATCCCGATGCTATTTTTGTAGTTCACACCACTTTTCCACGTTTTGTCATCAATTTACAAAATGATGAAATTGAATGGTGGGAAAATTTTAAAGGAGAAGACAAAGAAGCGGCCACACAAGAACTTGCTCACTGGATAGAGCAAGCGACTCAGTTTTATGATAGAGAAATTTCTAAATACGAATGATATCACTAGACGAACAGCTTTTTTTATGGCTTAACAATCTAGGTTCACCTAATTGGGATGGTTTTTGGTTGTTCATGACCAACAAGTACAATATGATTCCACTCTACCTATTTCTTTTAGGGTTGAGTATATGGAATTGGGGTTGGAAAAAAGGTTTAGGTATGCTATTGACCGCGGTATTGATGATTGCTTTTACAGACCAAGTAACCAATCTGTTTAAAAGCGGTTTTGCCCGTTTGAGACCTTGTCACGATCCCGATATTGCCCCTTTGATGCGCCTTGTCAAAGCTCGGTGTGGTGGTCAATACGGCTTTTTCTCAGGGCACGCTTCGAATTCTTTTGCAGTAGCGCTGTTCTTTATTGGGCTTTTTCAAAATCAGTATCGCCATATGCGTTGGCTCTTGCTTTGGGCAGGAGTCGTGGCTTATAGTAGGGTTTATATTGGAGTTCATTACCCCTTAGATATTTTTTGCGGGGCGCTGTTTGGATCGGTTTCAGGATTTGGTTTCCAAAAGCTGTTCAAAAGGATTGCTAAGATTTAATTCTTTTGCAAAAGTTCTTTTAATTTCAGATCTAATTTTTCTTGTCTGGTTTTTTGGGGATACATTATTTATGGGTTTACGGGTACATGTTCTGTCAAATAGCGTGTCATTAGGGTGTATAGGTGTCTTCGAGTATTTTTGCCTTCATAAATCCCATGCGATCGGTTGGGGTAGGACATCATATCAAAGGGTATGTTGTGTTTGATGAGTGCGTTGGCTACCAATTCGAGGCTTTGGTAGTGTACATTGTCATCTCCCGTTCCATGAACAATCAGTAAGTTGCCTTTTAAATTTTTGGCATGGCTTACTGCTGCGCCAGCATCATAGTCTTCAGGGTTTTCTTGAGGTAACCCCATATAGCGTTCTTGGTAAATATTGTCATAAATTCTAAAATCTGATACAGGCGCTACAGCCATTCCTGTTCCAAAAACTTCAGGATGTTGGAACATCAGATTCAGTGTAGAACTCCCACCGCCACTCCAGCCCCAAACGGCAGTACGTTCAGCATCCAAATATGGTATTTTAAGAACCTCTTGAGCCGCTTCAGACATGTCTAAAACATTCAATACACCTACCTTTCTGTATATGCTCTTACGCCATTCGCTTCCCTTTAAACAAGGGGTGCCCCGATTGTCCAAATCAACAATCACATACCCCATTTGGGCGAGCATAATATTCCACATGCCAATAAACGTATCGGTTGCCATTTGGCTCCAAGGTTCTCCATAGACATGAAAGAGTACCGGGTATTTTTTATTGGGGTCAAAGTCCGTGGGTTTGATGATTCTGATGTCTATGTTTTGTCCTGAGGGAGTGTTGACCTCTTCGAATACTACTTCAGGCAGGTCAAGAGACTGCAAAGTAGACGAAAACCCTTCATTGGTCACCAATGACTTTATGGGTTTATGGTCGGGTAGGCTTACCAAATTCACGGTCATGGGCTGCAACACTGCGTTGTGAAAATGCAAAGCATATCCTCCTTTGGGTGCGATGCTGTAACGGTTGAGTCCATTAACATCATCGGGAGTAATGCGTTCTGCCTTTGTTTTTCCGTTCAATGAAACCCTGTATAAAAATCGTTGGGTACTGTTGTCTGGAGACGCATGAAAATACATATGAGTTTCGGTAGTGCCAATCAAAGAGGCTACATCATAGTCTCCGTCCGTAAGCAGGGTTTTTTTGCCATTGCTCAGACTGATTTTATACACATGGCGCCATCCGTCGATTTCATTTAGGCGTAAAAAGGCTTTTCCGTCATCGACTACATGTACTAAGTTTTCTTTTCTCTCGCGTGAGGAAGCGTCTGGTACTTTGATGTCTATCCAAGTGTCTTCATGCTCTTCATATATCAGCTTGAGTTTCTGATTGCGCGTATGGTAAGTAAATATTTTAAGATGATTTTGGTATCGGTTGATTTGTTGAACCAACAATGTATTTTCGTCGATCCATTGCATTCCTGGTAGGTAGTTCTGGACATGATCGCCCGGGATGGGTACCCAATGGGTTTTTTGAGTTTCAATATCAACGACACCTATTTTAGCGGCCGAAGGGTCGTCGCCCGCTTTAGGATAGCGTAGTGGTATGGGACGAGAGTACACATCATCTGTATTGTTGATCATGTAAAAGGTTCCGATGCTGCTGGCGTCTATGTTCCAGTACGCAATATGAGTTCCGTTGGGATTCCATCGAAAACCATCGCGACAGCTAAACTCCTCCTCATAGGCCCAGTCAAAGGTTCCATTGATGATATCACCACCTCCATTGGTGGTAAGTTGAGTGATGTTTCCGTCGTCGAGGTTTTCTACATAAACATTGAGGTCTTGAACATAGGCTACTTGAGAATGATCATCTGAAAATTTAGCAAACATCAGAGTGGATTCAGGAAATTGAGCACCTAATTGTGTAAGTGTTTGCGTATCTAAGTCATAGACCCAATAATCTCCTCTGGTGTTGGCACGCCAAACACGAGCGCTGTTGGTGAACAACAGCATTTTGGTTTCATCTGCTGAAAAACTAAATTTTTCAACATAAAGGGGTTCAGAACCATTTTTGGGTGTCAGCAAGTCAGGAGTCAATATGGTTTCTTGTACCCCTGTTTTTATATGGTGTTTGACCACAAACTGTTTCCCGTATCGATTTTGCTCGATCTGAACATATTCTTGACCATTGGCCATCCATTGAACTGGAGTGAGTCGTTCTTGTCTAAAATCAGCAGTTGTGTAAATCCGATCCAAAGTCACCTTGGATGGGTCTTGAGCAATGGTTGCATCAAGAAATAAAATGATTAATAGAGACAGAAAATAATTGTGCATGATAAAGAGAATTTATTTAAGAAGCTCTGGAAAACGTGTTTTAAAACTATTTATTCTTGGTATTGAAACGGCTTGCACATAAGGGTGGTTTGGGTTTCTTTTTTCATAGTCTTGATGGTAATCTTCAGCCTTATAAAATACCTGAAACGGACTCACTTCGGTTACAATAGGTTTTTTGTAAATTTTATTCTCAACTAAAACATCTATAAAGTTTTCGATGATTCTTTTTTCTTCGTCATTCTGATAAAATGCGATGGATCTATATTGGGTTCCATAATCAGGACCTTGACGGTTTAGTGTGGTAGGGTCATGAGATCCGAAAAACACTTCTAATAAGGTTTTAAAACCTACAAGCTTTGGGTCGTAAAACACTTGCACCGTTTCAGCATGCCCTGTACGACCTGTTCCGATTTGCTGGTAGGTTGGGTTTTTGGTGGTACCACCCGCATATCCAGACACCGCTTCTTTGACCCCTCGGACACTTTCAAACACTGCTTCTACACACCAAAAACAGCCCGATGCAAAATAGGCAGTTTCATAGTCCTGTAAAGCACTTTCATAAGGGTTTTGTATTGGTTCTAGATTGTCTTTGGGTTTGGGGGGTGCTAGGTTACAAGCAGATGTTGTAAACATTCCCAGCACAACCAAACTTAGGATAAAAAACTTCTTCATGGGGTCAAATTTTGTCTAATCTACAAAGATTGTGCGAAATCGACCAACTTGTCCCCAAATACAGACCAAGTCTTGATTTTTTTAATTTCTGAAAATTCTTTTGAGTAGGGCTTATCCCACTTTAGACATATTT
>JASFWO010000040.1:0-7415 GCA_050049275.1 Flavobacteriaceae bacterium
CGAAAAACGGATATGATCCAAATCAATGGTTCGAAGTACTTGAGATTTGTACCCAACAAAACCAGCTGTAGTATCTTTTACAGGTAAGGATGTGATAAGACGTACATAAATAGAGGCAAAGTAGGATAGTAATATACGTCCCAAAGGCCAATTTACTACCTGAATGCCTTTAACATAGCGAGAACCTACAACAACATCCGATTGGTCATTATATAGAACATTATAGAGGTTGTTCAAATCTTCAGGGGCGTGAGAAAAATCAGCATCCATCTCAAATATATAATCATAATCTCTTGCCAAAGCCCAACGGAACCCATGTATGTAGGCAGGGCCTAAGCCCTTTTTTTCTTTTCGATTTTCTAAAAAAATTCGTTCAGGATGCTCTTTTATCACCTCCATCACAATATCTGCTGTGCCGTCAGGAGAGGCATCATCGACCACAAGTACAGTAAGTGATTCCCACAATTGCATTAACGATGCAAGCATTAGGGCTATATTGTCTGCCTCATTATAAGTCGGAATGATGACTACGCTTTTATCCATATCAGATCTACACAAAAGTAGATAATTCAAAAATGCTGTGCTATAGATTGCATTTTATAATTTTGCCACATGTACGAAGCGCTTATTCGCGAAAACCACCACCTCACTTGGGAGATTAGTCTTTTCTTTACTCTTGTACTGATATTGGCTGCTATTAAGTATCTTAACCCTGATTCTTTCTATCGCCTAACTGTCTTTTGGAAAAATGATTCTTTTGTTACAAAATCGTCCACAACAAAGTTGAGATCTTTAAAAATAGAAGATGTGCTTGTCTTTGTATATCGTGGACTGGTGTTTTCTGCATTCGTCTACTCTTTGCTAATTTACTGGGGTTATGGTGAACAGACTTGGTTAAATTACCCGACCATACTAGGGGCATGGGCATCATATTGTCTAGTTAGATCCGTACTCGAATGGAGCGTAGGACTGGGTTTTGAATCAGAACTATGGATGTTGGGCGCACAACTAAGAAGATCAGCCTTGAGAGCAAAGTTGTCTTTTGTGTTGTCTATACTATATGTGATTGGTGTGTTTGGATTTGGTCAAGGGGGAACTTATTGGTTTGTAATTCTGATGGTTTATTCAATTCTTTTTTTATGGAATTACCAACGTTTCATCAAACCATATTTCAGGCTTGTTCAAGCCCATTTAATCTATTTTATTTTGTATATTTGCACCTTCGAAATCGCCCCTTTATGGCTGATCGTTAAATACCTAAAGGTTTAAATTTAAAGACCCATATGAAAGTTAAAACGATTCTTGTTTCACAACCAGAGCCTGCTGTTGAAAACTCTCCTTACGGCCAACTTATTGAAAAACGAAAGGTTGCTATAGATTTTAGGCCTTTTATTCATGTCGAAAGTGTTCCTGCTCGTGAGGTTAGACAGCAAAAAATAGACCTAAGTAAATTTACAGCCATCATTTTGACAAGTCGAAATGCTGTCGACCATTTTTTCAGATTGGCTGAGGAAATGAGATATCCCATTCCTAGTACGCTTAAATATTTTTGCCAGTCAGAAGCCGTTGCTTTCTATCTCCAAAAATACGTGGTCTACCGAAAGAGAAAAATTTATGTAGGTAAACGAACATTTGATGACATCATTGAATTGATTGGTAAATACAAAAATGAAAATTATCTCTTACCGTGCTCGGATGCTGTTAAAGCCACAATCCCTGAAAAACTCAATAAATTAGGCATCAACTGGACACAGGGCATTTTCTATAAGACAGTAATTAGCGACCTGTCAGACTTAAGAGATGTTTATTATGATATTTTGGTGTTTTTTAGTCCATCAGGTATTGAATCGTTATTTCAAAATTTCCCTGATTTTAAACAGAACAACACAAGAATAGCTGTTTTTGGAAATACTACCGTAAAAGCTGCCGAACAAGCTGGTTTACGTATTGATATTTTGGCTCCAACACCGAAATCTCCTTCGATGACGAAAGCTTTGGATGAGTATATTGCTCTGGCAAACAAGCGTTAAGCTTTATAGGCAATTTTTATAAGCAACAGCCATGCTGTTATCAA
The DNA here is from genome assembly GCA_050049275.1 of Flavobacteriaceae bacterium. Taxonomy (GTDB): domain Bacteria; phylum Bacteroidota; class Bacteroidia; order Flavobacteriales; family Flavobacteriaceae; genus UBA724. The sequence continues at coordinate 2,075 of JASFWO010000040.1, forward strand.
AGCCAAACCTCCAATGGGTGTAACCCACCCCAAAAAACTCAGGTCCACACCCATCAATCGATCGAGTGTCAGTAAATAAATTGAAACTGAAAAAAGAACAGTTCCTCCGACAAAAAATCGTGCAGGCAAACTTGTTTTATTGAGAGGTAAAACAGGCAAAATCAGTAGCGCAAGAGCATGATAAATTTGGTACCTTACCCCCGTTTGAAAGGAGCTTAACTCATCAGAAGTAAGTTGCTTTTCAAGTACATGCGCAGCAAAAGCGCCTAAAACAACACCCAAGGCTGCAAAAGTGCCTGCTGTTATGATTAGGTTTCTGTTTTTCATATTATTTGGTAAAAAAATACATGCTAATGTCGTACTTTTGGATGAAAGCTCTAATCTAATGAATCATGAAACGTATCAATCAAAACATAGTTCTTGACGACACCGACAAGAAAATCATTCAATTTCTTTCTGAGAATGCTCGAAGATCAATTATGGAAATTGGAAGGAAAATTCCCATTTCTGGTGCGGCCGTTCATCAGCGAATAAAAAAGCTCGAAGATGCTGGGGTGATTACTGGCAGTCGCATTGAAATCAATACAGAAGCTCTAGGATATACAACAACTGCTTTTGTTGGAATCTACTTGGATAAAGCAGCCCATAATGCCAATGCGGTAAACAAATTGAAAAAAATTCCAGAAATCACTGAGTGTTACTATACTACGGGAAATTGGAGTGTTTTGATTAAAATTAAATGCAAAGACAACCACCATTTGATGGAGTTATTGAGTAAACAGGTACAAACCATTCCTGGGATTTCAAGGACAGAAACCTATATCTGTCTTAATCAGCAAATTGACAGGCAAATTAGTTTATAGCTACCTGCGTTGGCTGGCAACTCTAAAAGCAAAATAAGCCAAAGTAGCTAGTGAGCCAATAGCAGCCACCACATAAGTTCTTGCCGCCCACTTGAGCGCATCTTCCGAGGCTTTGTACTCTTCTCTAGAAACTATGTTTTTACGTTGAAGCCAAACCAAAGCTCGCTTGCTTGCATCGTATTCAACTGGAAGGGTTATGAAACTAAATAAAGTTCCAAGCCCAAACATGACGACACCCGCAACTGCAATCGGATACCCTAAGCCAGAACTGGTAAGCCCTAAACCGATAACTATAATCCATATTGAAATATTGGAGGCCACACTCACCACCGGAACGAGCGCAGATCGCATCTGAAGCCATTCATAGCCTTGCGCATGTTGTACTGCATGTCCGCACTCGTGAGCGGCTACAGCTGCCGCTGCCGCATTGCGGGAATTATATACATCCTCACTCAGGTTAACTGTGCGTTTAATAGGATTGTAATGATCTGTTAACATTCCACGAGTTGAAACCACTTTGACATTGCGAATCCCATGGTCCAAAAGCATTTTTTCTGCTATCTCTGCACCACTCATTCCATTGCGCAATGACACCCTAGAATATTTTTTGAATTTGTTTTTAAGCTGACTGCTCACAGCCATGCTAATGATAAAAAAAACAAAAGCAATAAGATAATATCCTCCCCACATAATCAGTTCAATTTTTTCAGTACATCAGCAAAAATCTTGCCAATCATCTTTGTTTTTTTAAGATATTAAAGATAATAAAGATTTGCATTGCTGCCGTAACCGTGTTGGCGACAATTACCGACAGACTTTGTATTCGAATACCATAATAAAGCCACATACAAACTCCGAAAAACATAATCAAATACATGGTCAATGACAAACCGTCAGTAGCTTTGTGACGATACACCTTGATGGCTTGTGGTAAAAAGGAAATGGTGGTCAGGAAAGCCGCAATAAGCCCGACAATCTCATCTGAATTGATGCTCAACATACCACGTTTACAATTTTGTTGGGAACAACAATGACTTTTCTTATGGTTTTTCCTCCAAGCTGGTCGTGAGTTCGATCATCCGCTAGGACAATTTCTTCAATCGTTTTGGAATCTGCCGACACATCAATGTCTATTGTAAACCTAACTTTACCATTAAAACTGATAGGATAGGTCTTGGTTGACTCTTTTAAATATTCCTGAACAGCTTTTGGGAATGGAGCATGCACAACAGAACTTTTGTGGCCTAATAAACTCCAAATCTCTTCACAGACATGAGGTGCAAATGGGGATAACAAAACGGTTAAAGGCTCCAATACCTCACGCTGGTTACAGCCAAGACGCGTAAGCTCATTGACACAAATCATAAACGCACTCACAGCAGTATTTAGAGATAGTTGTTCTATATCTTGAGTGACTTTTTCAATGGTTCCATGCAGCACTTTGAGTGCTTCTTTGGATGCTTGATCTTCACTGATCAAAAATGTGTTTTGATCGTGAAATAAACGCCAGAATTTATTGACAAATCCAAAAACACCCGTAATTCCGGCAGTATTCCAAGGCTTGGCTTGTTCAATAGGACCCAAAAAAATTTCATACATACGCATGGTGTCCGCACCATAGGTCTTACAAATGTCATCTGGATTGACCACATTGTATTTGGATTTAGACATTTTTTCTACCTCGCGTTTGGCAAAAAATGCCCCTTCTTCCGTCTCGAAAATTGCATCTTTAAAATGGGGCTGCCATTGTTTCAAGGCGTTTAAATCAACTGCATCATTGGAGTCGACCAACGAAATGTCTATATGGATGGGTTCCACTTTTTTATCATTCACCAAGCCTTTAGATAAAAAAGTTTGTGTCCCTGATATTCGATAAATAAAAGCGCTATTCCCCAAAATCATTCCTTGATTGATAAGTTTTTTAGCAAACTCCTCCACGCTCACATGACCCAAATCAAAAAGAACTTTTTGCCAAAAACGAGCATATAACAAATGGCCTGTTGCGTGTTCGCTACCACCAACATAAAGGTCTACCGCACCCCAATAGTCCAAGGCAGATTTGTCCGCAAATGTAGACTCGTTGTGGGCATCCATATAACGATTGAAATACCAAGAGCTTCCAGCCCATCCAGGCATGGTGTTAAGCTCTAAGGGGAATATTTGTTTGTGATCGATTTCTGCATTAGAGACCACTTCCTTTTTAAGAGTGTCCCAAGCCCAATGACTGGCGTTTCCAAGAGGTGGTGCGCCTTCAGGTGTTGGTAAGTACTTTTCCACTTCTGGTAAGCGAAGTGGGAGCGCTTCCTTAGGAAGTCCTTTGGGAATCCCTTTGTCAAAGAAAATGGGAATGGGTTCACCCCAATAGCGTTGCCTACTGAATACAGCATCGCGAAGCCTATAATTAATTTGGGCTGTTCCTTTTTTAGTGGCTGAAAGTTGCCGAATTACTTCTTTAGTGGCTTGGCCTACATCGAGTCCATTTAAAAAATCTGAATGGGCTATTTGAGTGTTGTTTTTATCAACATGAGCCGCTTCGGATATGTCTTTATCTGCAAATATATTTTTAATTGGAAGATCAAAATGTTTGGCAAAATCATAATCACGTTGATCACCACATGGAACCGCCATCACCGCACCTGTACCATAACCAGCTAAGACATAATCGCCTATCCATATTGGTATTTTTTCTTCTGTAAAGGGATGTATAGCATAAGCTCCCGTAAACACTCCACTGATGTTTTTTACATCAGACATACGCTCTCTTTCACTTCGAGTAGCGGTGGCTTGCACATAGTTTTCAACATCATGTTTTTGGGATTGTGTGGTAATTTTAGCCACCAGAGGATGCTCGGGGGCCAAGGTCATAAAACTCACTCCATACAAAGTGTCAGGCCGGGTCGTAAACACTTCTATGAGTTCTTCATAACCGTCTACTGTAAAATAAACTGAAGCTCCAACGGATCGACCGATCCAATTGCGTTGCATTTCTTTTAAAGGTTCGGGCCAATCAATCGTGTGTAAACCCTCTAGCAATCTTTCAGCATAAGCAGAAATTCGCATGCTCCACTGGGTCATTTTTTTTCTTACAACAGCATAACCACCTCGTTCTGAAACACCATTCACCACTTCGTCATTGGCCAGAACTGTCCCCAATTCGGGACACCAATTGACCTCCGTATTGGCCAAATAAGCCAAACGGTAGTTAAGTAAGTAGGTTTCTTTTTCTTTATCCGAGTGAGCATTCCACTGTTGAGCTGTAATCTCAGCTGTGGAGGAGTCGCTATGGGCATGGAGGTTTTCCGTGCCATGCTGATCTAAATGAGCAATCAACTCCTCAATCGGACGCGCCTTATTTAGAGAAGTGTCAAACCAAGATGAAAAAAGCTGTAAAAACATCCATTGCGTCCATCGATAATAATCTGGATCCGAAGTGCGTACTTCTCGACTCCAATCGAATGAAAAGCCCAATTGATCTAATTGTTCTCGGTATCTTTTGATATTGGCCGCTGTAGTTACTGCGGGGTGCTGACCTGTTTGTATTGCATATTGTTCAGCGGGCAGTCCAAAAGAATCATATCCTTGAGGGTGAAGCACGTTGAATCCGTTGTTGCGCTTGTATCTGGCTACAATATCACTAGCTATGTATCCTAATGGGTGCCCCACATGCAATCCTGCACCTGAGGGGTAAGGAAACATATCGAGTACATAAAACTTAGGTTTTTCTGATTGCGACTCGGCAGCAAAAGTCTGATTGTCTGCCCAGTAAGATTGCCATTTTTTCTCTATAGAATGAAAAGGATATGCCATTTGCCCAATTAACAGTTGCAAAAATACCATATATATTCAGAATATTTATAGCGCCAACGTTGGATTGGTTTTTGTAATTTTAGCCCGTCATGGGCAAACCCTTTCATGTTTATCAACGCAAACAGCTGTTGCGATCCTATGTTTCAGTAGTGGTTAGCATAGGGTTGGTGTTGTTTGTAGTGGGTATTTTAGGTCTATTGGTCCTAAATACCCAGCGTGTAGCTCAACATGTCAAAGAACAAATTGTTCTAACCGTATTTTTGGAGGACTTAGCCAAAGATGTAGAGATAGAACAACTCCAAACCATGTTGTCCTTAGCGCCTTTTACTAAATCTGCAACCTTTATATCTAAAGCTCAAGCCGCTCATGAACACAGTGCTGAAATAGGAGAAGATTTTATGGATTTTTTAGGTTACAATCCCTTAAAAGATGCTGTAGATTTACGATTAAAAGGCGAATACGTCAACACACTTAGCGTGGACAGTATCAGCACCATTTTATCGAATAAATCTTTTGTAAGCGAGGTAGTCTATGATCGTCCGCTGATCGGGCTACTCAATCAAAATATAGAACGAGTCAGCCTTCTTTTGTTGGTCTGTTGTGGGTTTTTCTTAGTGGTCTCCATTCTTCTGATTAACAATTCTATCCGTCTATCCATCTATGCCAAGAGA
>JASFWO010000042.1:0-7196 GCA_050049275.1 Flavobacteriaceae bacterium
TTCATTGGCTGTAGGCAATGAATCCTGTGTCGACTGGTCAGGAAACATGGTCTCTGTAGATGCCATGATTGACTATGTAAAACAAGTAAAAGCAGTTACTGAACAACCCATTACTTTCTGTGAAAACTATGTTCCTTGGCTAGACAAATTGGCCCCCTTAGTTGAAGTATTAGACTTTATATCGATTCACACCTACCCTCTTTGGGAAAACATCCCTATAGACCATGCTTTGGCACATACCAAAAGCAATTACCAGCAGGTGTCTGAGCGGTATCCTGAGAAGCTGGTCGTAATCACAGAAGCGGGTTGGGCCACCAAAGCCAATGGTCGTGGTTTTTCCAAAGCCCATGCCAATGTGGTTTTTCAAAAAATGTATTACGACGCACTTTGCCGATGGACCGATGAAAACAAGATCCTCACTTTTGTTTTCGAGGCTTTCGACGAACCATGGAAAGGTTCCTCTGACCCTAATGAACCCGAAAAGCACTGGGGCTTGTTTTATGAAGATCGTACACCCAAAATGGCTCTTGAAGCTTTCCCTGGCTATAAAACCAAGGTGCATTCCTGATTGTCTTGTTGACAGAATCTCTTTCTTTCGATTGAAGAATTGTATTTAGGCCGTATCTTCGCTTTGTGAAAATCTGGATTTACTTACCGTTTCTAGTATTAGTCGCTTGTACAAATCGTCAGGCTCCTCCCGATGAAAAATCAGTCGAAACCAACGCAGAAATGCAGTTTTTTTCCAAAACACCCCAGCTGACCCCTCTAGTAGAAGACGAAAACCAAGTTTTTGCCCCCTTGTTTGCACAACTATCCGAGTTCCCCAATCTACAATACAAAAACCTAGCAGTACAACTTCAGACAATTGGGCAAGAGGCGGATAAAATCACTCCCACTGATTTCCCTGATGACCTACAAATTCCACAACTGATAGGTAGGTATAAGGTCTTTCGTACACGAATTGGAATCGTACGATTTTCAGACCCCTCACAATACACACAATCTAAATTTTCCGAAGCCATGGACGAGGTGGTCATAGCATGGAATACCTTTGCCAGACATTACAATCGTTTGGTTACTCAGCCCAGTCTTTAAGCCCAAGTCGAGGCTCTGTGAAGTGATAGTCCAACATGTTTTCAACACGAGGGTCTTTGACCATTTTATTAGCGGCTCCAATAGTTTCACTAAAGGGCAGTGGAGTCAACCCGAGCTCTTTGGCAGCTTGGTTGTAAAAATCCTTTTTTGAAGGATGCCAAGGAGTCACTCCATGATACACAGCCTTCCAAGGAGCATGTGTGGGCAAATGCATTAACAAACCCACGGCATCCGTCCTATGGATCAGATTCACGGGGGCTTGAGGTTCCATGATGATATCCTTGCGCGCGAGTGTCTTCGCCGGATGTCTATCAAGGTCGATCAGCCCGCCCAATCGAAGAATTTGTGTGGAAAAAGAAGATTGTGATAACAACAGCTTTTCCACCTCGATCAACTGCCGACCACTCTCTGAATCGGTCAGTGGTTGGGTTTCGGGCAACACCAGACCCTGTTGACTCCCAAAGACACCCGTGCTGCTCGTAAATACCAACTCTTTGACTTGGCTTTTGTTAATATAGGTTAACAAACGCCGGACAACAGCAACAAAATCATGTGTTGGGTTTTTGCGTATGCCTGGAGGTAAGATGACGTAAAGTCTAAAAACCCCTTGCAAAAAGGCATCTATATTGCCTTCAATATGGGTCTCTTGACAATCGATCATATGTGCTTCTATCCCGATATTTTCAAGATGATTTAGAGCAGCTTTTTGTCGAACACTGCCACGGACAGAGTGTCCAGATTTCAATAGTTTTTGGGCCAAGGGAAGCCCCAGCCATCCACATCCCAATATGCTGACATTTAGTGTCATCTTCCAAAAATACAGTCTTTTATGGGGATAAAGCCAGAATAGGTTTGTAAAAAAATTGTATCTTAAGCCTAAATACCAATATTATGGCAGTAAAAAGTTTTCAAGGCGCCCGTGCAAAGACCCCTAAGACACCCAACCCGCCCTTGCTCGTTTCGGATTATATGACCCGTGATTTGATTACGTTTTCACCTGAACAATCCATCCTTCAAATCATGGAAACCTTTGCCAAACATCGGATCTCTGGCGGCCCTGTTGTGGACAAAAGCGGCAAGCTGATTGGCATCGTTTCCGAAGCCGATTGTATGAAACAGATTTCAGAAAGCCGCTATTTCAACATGCCTATTTTAGAAAAAAGTGTGGCTCATTTTATGACCACCCCCGTCAATACGATCGAACACGATGCAAGCATCTTTGATGCAGCACGCCGGTTTCACCAAAACAGCCGACGTCGCCTGCCAGTCCTTAAACATGGATTGTTGGTCGGCCAAATCAGCCGACGAGATGTCGTACTTGCCGCCCTCAAACTGCGCAGCCAACGCTGGCGCTAAGTTTTCTATGGCGACCAACGACCATTACAAAAACGCTCAGGGCGAACGCATCGAAAACACCCAGTGGCACCAAGTCGTGGCTTGGGGCAAGTTGGCTGAGCTGTGTGATCAGCTGCTCGAAAAGGGTAAAAAAGTAGCCATAGAGGGCAAGTTGGTTTACAGAAGCTACGAAAACAAAGCCGGTGAAAAGCGCTATGTGTCAGAAGTCAATTGCGACGAACTGTTGTTGTTGTAGCGATTTCCAAAAAACACTAAGTGTTTTGGAGTTTTTCGATCTGAGCTTCGATGGCGGTGTCATCGATTCTTTCAAACAGGAGTTCGGGTGTTTGTAGCTGACTACCCGGTGTGAGCCATTCGCCTTGAGAAAGTTCGGACCAGTTGGCTTGATGAGGCAGTCCTAGAAGGCGTCGCAGCTTTTCGGCGGTGTGTGGCAAGAAAGGGATGCTCACCAACGACAAGACAGCGGCGACCTGAAGGGCAGTGTGCATGATGGTTTGTACACGCTCGGGATCGGTTTTGATTTTTTTCCAAGGCTCTTCGTCGGCGAGGTACTTGTTGCCCAACCTTGCGATTTTCATCATCGTTTGACTGGCTTCACGAAAACGGTATTTGTCGAGTGATGCAGCCACCTCGTTGGGTAAATCGCGTAGGGTCTCTAAGGTTTCTCGATCGACTTGTGTCAAGTCGTTAGGTGTGGGTACTTGTCCGTTGTAGTATTTGTGGGTCAATACCAAAATCCGATTGATAAAATTGCCATAAATGGCCACCAATTCGCTGTCGTTTCGAGCTTGAAAGTCGCGCCACGTAAAATCGTTGTCTTTTGTTTCGGGTGCGTTGGCAGTGAGTGCATAGCGCAACACGTCTTGCTTCCCAGGAAATTCTTGTAAGTATTCATGCAGCCAGACCGCCCAGTTTTTGGACGTGGACAATTTTTGACCTTCTAGGTTTAAAAATTCGTTAGCAGGTACGTTTTCTGGCAACACATAGGAACCCTCTGCCTTAAGCATGGCTGGGAATATGATGCAGTGAAAAACGATGTTGTCTTTTCCGATAAAGTGTACCAACTCGGTGTCGCTGTCTTGCCAATAGGGTCGCCAGTCTTTTCCATTGGTTTCAGCCCATGCCTTGGTGGCTGAGATGTAGCCAATGGGCGCATCAAACCAAACATAGAGCACTTTGTTCTCTCCTCCGGTCACGGGTACGGGAATGCCCCAGTCCAAGTCTCGGGTAACCGCACGAGGTTTGAGCCCGTCATCGAGCCATGATTTGACTTGCCCGTACACATTGGGTTTCCAGTCGTCAGCATGACCCTTTAAGATCCATTCTTCAAGGAATTTTTGATATCGTTCGAGAGGCAAAAACCAGTGTTTGGTGGGTTTCAAAGTGGGTGTGCTTCCGCTTAAAGTTGATTTGGGGTTGATTAGGTCTGTAGCGTTGAGCGAACTTCCACAAGCCTCGCATTGGTCTCCGTAAGCTTCTGTATGGCCACATTTGGGGCAAGTGCCCACGACAAAGCGGTCTGCCAAAAATTGTTGGGCTTCTTCATCATAGAGTTGATCTGTCGTCTGCTCTACAAAATCGCCTTGTTGATGCAGTTTTTTAAAAAAATCGCTTGCTGTTTGGTGATGTACGGAGTCAGAAGTTCGGCCATAATAATCAAACGAAATACCAAAATCCTCGAACGATGTTTTGATGAGCCCGTGGTAATGATCGATGATTTGCTGAGGTGTTTTGCCTTCTTTGCGCGCTCGCATGGAGATGGCTACTCCATGCTCGTCACTGCCGCACACAAATAGGACGTCTTTGCCTTTTAGACGAAGATATCTTGCATAAATATCTGCCGGCACATAGACTCCAGCCAAATGACCAATATGTATGGGCCCGTTGGTGTATGGCAGGGCGGCAGTAAGGGTGTATCGTTTGGCTGTCATCGAAAGTTTATCAGCCGCAAAAATAGGAATTTATCCCTGTTTAGTTTAATTTTTCATACCTTAAGAATCCCAAAGTACACATATGAAACCTACCGAATTGGGTCGTGTCGGCGAAGACATAGCCGTGACCTACCTACAAAAAAAAGGGTTCTGCATCTTAGCTCGTAACTACCGCTTTGGTAAAGCAGAGATTGATGTGATTGCTTTAAAAGGCAATCGTTTGTCTGTGGTTGAAGTCAAATGGCGCAGCAGTGCTGACTTTGGGTTGCCACAAAGCTTTGTAACGCCTAAAAAACAGCGCTTGCTGGTCTATGCCGCCAATCATTTTGTGCAGAGTCGTGACTTAGAAGTTGAGTTAAGTCTTGATATTATTGCCATTTTGAAGACAAAATACAAACAAACTATTGAATTTATTGAAAATGTATACCACTTTTTTTGACAATATGTTAAATTGGTAACAAATTGTTTGTTTTTCATTATTTTTGCCCAAACAATAACAAACAAAATGAAAACGATAGCAGCTGCGGTAGAGGATTACATCAAAAGCAAGCCTTTTTTAGTGAGTGCTTTGACACAGGGCATCATCAATCTGACCTCGCTAGCCCGTATTATCAATAAAGAGATTAGCGATGTGATGAACAAAGACGTTCGCAACGGAGCCATTGTAATGGCTTTGAAACGCTTGTCTTCTGATTTTGAATTCCGTTCGTCCTTAAAAATCATAAAAACCCTTCGTAATATTGGAGATATTACAGTGCGCTCTTCTTTGATTGATTACAATTACAAGGTGTCACCAACCTTATTGGCTTCTCAGGTCAAATTGTTGTCAAGTATTTCTGATGACAAAGGCAATTTTTACACATCCTCGCGCGGGGTACACGAGTGCAATGTCGTGGTGAGCAGCAACCTAGCTGAGCAAGTTGAGAACTGTTTTGAAAATGAGGTGTGCATTCACAAAGAGGAGGATCTTTCTTCCATTTCAGTAAAACTTCCGACCGAGAACGTCTCTGTCCCAGGGATTTATTATTTTGTATTTCAGCGCCTTTCGTGGGAGGGGATCAACCTCTATGAGGTGATTTCAACTTCAAATGAGTTTACCATTTTGGTCAACGAAGCACAGGTTGACAAGGCATTCAGAGTCATCAAAGACCTAAAGCAACTTTAACTCTGCTGTAGCTGAGTCAAACATTCGAGCGCTTTTTGAACGCTTTGAACTTGATCAAAGACCAACATCAATCGGGTACGATTGGCTTGTTTCTTTTCTTTTAAAACACCTTTCATCGGGTGGGTTTGCAGCCTTATGAGCAGGTCTCTAAAGCCATCAGACTGGTAAAATTCGCTTTGAGGGTTGGCATCAAAATAGCCAATGAGTTTGTTTTTTTTGAGCACTGCTTTTTCAATGTGCAATGCAGCACAAACCCATTTGAGCCGCACGCTATCTATCAGAGACTGTGAGCTTTCTGGAAGAGGCCCGAATCGGTCAGTTATTTCTTCTGTATATGATTTTAGCGCTTTTTCATCCTTGACCTCAGCCAGATTTTGGTAACAAACCATACGCTCCCTGACATTGTTGATGTACGAATCTGGGAATAACAATTCTAAGTCGGTATCGATTTGCGCTTCTTTTTGTGGCGGCGGTTCATTTTCAAACAACTCCTTAAACTCGGAGGTCTTTAGTTCGTCCACTGCTTCCTTAAGGATTTTTTGGTAGGTTTCAAATCCGATGTCATTGATAAACCCACTTTGCTCACCACCCAGTAAATCACCGGCGCCTCTGATTTCTAAATCTCTCATGGCTATTTGAAAACCTGCGCCCAATGCTGTGTGTTCTGAAAGCGCTCGCATTCTTTTACGGGCTTCGTCTGTAAGAGTAGATATCGGTGCAGATATAAAATAACAAAACGCCTTTTTGTTAGATCGCCCCACTCGACCCCGCATTTGGTGGAGGTCGCTCAAACCAAACTGGTGGGCGTTGTTTATCAGTATGGTATTGGCATTTGGGACATCCAGACCATTCTCGATGATGGTCGTTGCGATCAAAACATCGTATCGACCTTCCATAAAATCACGCATGGTGGTTTCTAGTTTTCGACCTTCCATTTGACCATGCGCACGTGCGATTTTAGCATCAGGCACCAAGCGCTGAATCATACCGCTGAATTCGGCCAGATGCTCTACTCGATTATGCACAAAAAACACTTGCCCCCCTCTTTGGAGTTCGTAGCTGATGGCACCTCGAATGGTTTCTTCACTAAAGCCAATCACCTGACTGTCGATGGGATATCGGTTTGGTGGTGGTGTGTTGATGATAGACAGATCACGTGCCGCCATTAAACTAAATTGTAGGGTACGGGGGATGGGCGTAGCAGTTAAGGTTAGCACATCAACGTCTGATTTCAGACTGCGTAATTTTTCTTTTACCCCAACACCAAACTTCTGTTCCTCATCAACAATAAGCAGTCCGAGGTTTTTAAAATCGGTCCGTTTACTCACCAATTGATGGGTGCCAATCAGGATGTCGATAGCTCCTGTTTTAATGTCTTCTAAAACTTCTTTTTGTTCTTTGGCCGTTCGAAAACGGTTGATATAATCGATCCGAACGGGGAAGTCCCTCAGTCGTTTCGAAAAGGTGTTGAAATGTTGGTAGGCCAAAATAGTTGTTGGCACCAACACAGCCACTTGTTTGTTGTTGTCTACCGCTTTAAAAGCAGCCCGAATGGCCACTTCTGTTTTCCCAAAACCTACATCTCCACAAACCAATCGGTCCATGGGTTGTTCGTTTTCCATATCAGCTTTTACAGCCTCGGTAGCTTT
>JASFWO010000071.1:0-5175 GCA_050049275.1 Flavobacteriaceae bacterium
CATGATCATCAATCCAGACACTAGGACGAGGTGCTTGGTATAATATGGTAGCAACATCAGAATTCCCAAAGCAAATTCGACCCCAATTAAAAATCGGGAGGCGTGTTGTGCCCACATACGATTAGGTACTAAGCCTTGGTCAATTAGGGTGATTTCAAAAAAGCCGGGGCCTACAAACTTGGTATAAGCGGAAAAGATAAAAGTCAATCCCAACAACCATCTTAAGATTTTAGTTAATGTTGTCACTGCCGTATTTTTTTTCAAATGTAAACTTTATTGGTATTAACACAACTCCATTTGAGTATCTTTGTTGCGCTATGAAGCACATTCGAAACTTCTGCATTATTGCCCACATCGATCACGGGAAGAGCACCTTAGCCGACCGCCTGTTAGATGCTACTGGCTCGGTAAGCGAGAGAGAGAAGCAAGATCAATTGTTGGACAATATGGATTTGGAACGGGAACGTGGTATCACAATCAAGTCGCACGCCATCCAAATGAACTATAAATTCCAAGGGGAAGACTATGTTTTCAATCTTATAGACACCCCTGGACATGTTGATTTCTCCTATGAAGTTTCGCGTTCTATTGCTGCTTGTGAGGGGGCTTTATTGGTGGTAGATGCTGCACAAAGCATACAAGCACAGACTATTTCGAATTTGTATCTAGCCCTTGAGAATGATTTAGAAATTATCCCTGTTTTAAACAAGGTTGACCTCCCTTCTGCAAATCCGGAAGAAGTTACGGATGATATTGTAGACTTGTTGGGGTGTAAGGCTGAAGAGGTTGTTCACGCCTCGGCCAAAACCGGACTCGGAATAGACAATATTTTAGCAGCTATCGTGGAAAGGGTGCCCGAGCCTAAGGGAGATCTAAACGCACCTTTACAGGCTCTTATTTTTGATTCTGTTTATAACCCATTTCGTGGGGTTGAAACTTATTTTAGGGTCATCAATGGGCGCATTCGAAAAGGCGATAAGGTTCAATTTATGGCCACCGGTAAAAGTTATTTTGCAGATGAAATAGGTGCGCTTAAACTCAAACAAGAGCCCAGAAAAGTAGTGGGTGCTGGAGATGTGGGCTATCTCATCACGGGCATCAAAGAGGCTAAAGAAGTAAAGGTTGGAGACACAATTACTCTAGCCGAAGCGCCTACCCAAGAAGTCATTGCTGGTTTTGAGGAAGTAAAGCCCATGGTGTTTGCTGGAATTTATCCCGTAGACACAGAGGACTACGAAGAACTTAGAAGCTCTATGGAAAAGCTACAGCTCAACGATGCCTCCCTGGTGTTTCAGCCCGAAAGCTCTGCTGCCTTGGGGTTTGGTTTTCGATGTGGGTTTTTAGGAATGCTTCATCTTGAAATTATTCAAGAGAGGTTGGAGCGTGAATTTAATATGTCTGTAATAACAACCGTGCCCAATGTTTCATACCACGCATTCACCAAAAAAGAGCCTGATAATATTCTCTTAGTCAACAACCCCACAGACCTGCCTGAACCCTCCGTATTGGACCGTGTAGAAGAGCCCTTTATCAAGGCCTCAATCATTACCAAGGCTGACTATGTGGGCAATGTGATGAGCTTATGCATAGAAAAAAGAGGGCAAATCACCAATCAAACTTACCTAACCACCGAGAGGGTTGAGCTTTCTTTCGATATGCCATTAGCAGAAATTGTTTTTGATTTCTACGATCGTTTAAAATCTGTTTCTCGTGGCTATGCTTCCTTTGACTATAGCCCTATCGGGCTGCGCGCTTCCAAACTTGTTAAGGTTGATATTCTACTAAACGCAAGTCCTGTAGACGCTCTTTCTGCCTTGGTGCACACAGACAATGCTTATGCCCTGGGAAAAAAAATGTGTGAAAAACTACGCGAACTCATCCCTAGGCAACAATTTGACATACCTATTCAAGCAGCAATTGGTGCTAAGGTGATATCGCGCGAGACTATCAAAGCGGTTCGTAAGGACGTTACCGCTAAGTGTTATGGCGGCGATATCACCCGAAAACGCAAGTTGTTAGAAAAACAGAAAAAAGGAAAAAAGAAAATGCGTCAAGTGGGTAGTGTAGAAATTCCCCAACAAGCATTTATGGCGGTGCTTCGGCTGAACGATTAAGATTTTTGTTATAATGCCATTAATATGATTGAAAAATTAAAGGTTCTTTTTAATGTTTTTGGCGGTAAAGAAAATTTAGGATTTGTTCTATTAATTGCTTTGGGGCTGGCTTTACTTTTTTCCCCCATTAAGAATCGGGTTACGCGACTTGTTTTGTCCTTGTTTGGAGCTCTTTTTTTAACTCTACAGCTCTGTTCTCTTTTTTTTACAAACTCTTTCATTGGCTATTCTTTCTTTGTTCATTTTAATGTTGTAGATGTTTCAACAATGCTGGACTTATATGTCTCTTATGCCGTTGGAGGGGTGTTTGTACTCGCTGGCTTTGTTCTTTTTTTGCATTTTTTTTACAATTTTCTGAGCTCATTTTTTTTGAACAAAACCGCCATTGAACGTCACAATGTTTGGTTCCGGTTTTTTGTTTTTTTGATTTCTTTTATGTTTTTAGGTTTTGTCGCTAGTCGTAGCAACGTAATCTCAGAGATCAGATCTTTGGCTTCGGTTTTGGGAACTGCTTCCGACAACTCGTTCGAAGAGGCTTTAAAAAAATTGGGGTTTGATAACTATATCATACCTGAAGACATAAAAAGTAATTCAGGAAAAAATCTAATCGTAATCTCTCTAGAATCTTTTGAAAGAGGTTTTTTAGATGGCTCTTTTTCTGAAATCACTCCCAACCTAAATCGACTTAAAAATTCTTGGTCCTACATTGAGGTTGAGCCCAACAGTGGTAGTGATTGGACAAGCGGATCCTTATATGCCTCTATAACGGGACTTCCTGCTTTTTTTGGCATACACGGGAATTCGATTTTTAAGTCGTCTTACCGTTCCAAAATAACCAGCCTAGGGCATGTATTAAATGATTGTGGTTACGATCTTACATATATGAATGGAAACACAAATTTTTCAGGGGTCAAGGACATGGTGTCTTCTCTAAAGTTTAACCGTGTTATTGATTATTCTTCCATGGCGCCTGTTCATAAATTAAGCAGTTACGGTCTCAGGGACAAAGATCTGTTTGAAATCGCCAAACAGAAAGTTCAAGAGGCATCAAAAGCCAGCAAGCCCTTTGCAATATATCTTTCTACTACTGATACCCATTTTCCAGACGGGATTTATGATTCGAGAATGGAAAAATTTGTAACAAAGAAGGGGTCAGATTTTGAGTTTATGATCTCTGCTGTGGATTATCTTTTAGGAGACTTTATCTCTTTTCTAAAGAACAAAAAGCTTCTTGAAGACACTGTTGTTTTTATTTACCCAGACCATCTAAAAATGGGCGACGCCTCTATGTTGGATTCATCTAAAGACCGTGGGTTATATTTACTAACAAATACTTCTGTTGATTCATTAAAACTAACCTCGGGCGAGAAAACCTATCAAGTTGATTTACCAAAATTGATTTTATCTGGGGCGGGCGTAAAACACAACGCTAAGTTTCTGAGCGACTATGTTTCAGGTGACAAAGAGAAATTTATTAAAAAAAACCTTTCTGCCTTAACAGAGCTTAACACAAGCGGCTTTCTTAGGCGTGGTGTAGGCCCTTTGAGCTTTGGTGATATTTCGAGCAACTTCAACCTATACGCTAAAGACACGCTTAGGTTTATAGCTCACGCAGGTGGAGCGGTGGAGGGTATTCGTTACACTAATTCAAAGGAGGCTTTGGATAACAGCTATAGAAAAGGGTTTCGCTTATTTGAACTTGACATTTTAAAAACTTCCGATGATGTTTTTGTTGCTGCCCACGACTGGAAAAATTGGGCAGAAATTACACAGTACAAAGGGGTTTTACCGCCCAGTTATAAAGTTTTTATGAAATCTAAAATTCATGGGAAATATACGCCAATGAGTATTGAGGAAATAAACGCATGGTTTACTACCCACGAAGACGCTATTCTTGTTACAGACAAGACCAACGACCCTGTAGGTTTCTCAAGTGTTTTTGTAGATAAAAACAGGCTCATGATGGAATTATTCGACATGAAAGCTGTGAATCTTGGGCTTGATTCAAAAATAATGTCTTCTATGCCTTCACAATCCGTTATAGAGGGTCTGTCTGTAAAAGAGTTGGAAAAATTGATCCGCATGGGGGTTAAAGATGTTGTTTTTTCTAGAACGCTCATTTCTAAAAACCCTGAGCTAGTTGATTTGATTAAAATTAAAGGGTTTCGGTCTTTTGTATACCATGTTAATTTTGAGTCTTTTGCCGATGAAATGCATGTCGTAAAGTACGAATTAGATAATGTTTATGGGCTATACGCCGATGATTGGTCGTTTGGGCTAAACGATTAAGATTTTTTATTTACTTTAGTCACGATGAATCCCAATTTTACCTTTTGTTATGGAGCGTCTTTTGCTTTTTTTTGGTGGTTCTAGTGCTGAATAAACGGGTGGTTTTCATTATGGCCTTTTGTTTGGTTAAATTATTTGTAATTTTCCGTATAGAATGAAAAGCACCACAACCCTAGTTAGAACACTGAGCCTGCCCTCTGCCATTGCCATAAGCATTGGTGGGATGTTGAGCGGAATTTTTGTTTTACCCGGCATTGCCTTTGGTATTACGGGCGCCTCTGTTTCGTTAGCATTCTTTGTAGCTGGGATCTGTATTATTCCCGCTGTTTTGTCTAAGGCTGAGTTGGCAACAGCAATGCCAATGTCTGGGGGTACTTATGTATATGTGGACCGGGCTTTCGGTCCTCTTTTTGGGGTGGTTTCTGGAATTGGTTTGTGGTTATCGCTCTTACTTAAAAGTGCTTTCTCGTTGGTGGGGCTTAGTGCGTATTTATATGTCCTAGTTGAACTCGATTCTTTTTACACAACCATCGTGGCTTTACTGTCTCTAGTGGTGGTTTTTGTCTTAAATATTTTTGGGGTAAAGAAAGTGGGGAGTACACAACTTGCTATTGTGGGAATTAGCGTAACGTCTTTGATTGCTCTCGTGTTGGTCGGGTTCAACAAAGTGGGGGTTGTTCCGCCTACTGATTTTTATACAAATGAGAACCTGGGGTTTTTTAGTGGTGTTGCCTTCTTGTACATCTCCTATGCGGGGGTTACCAAAATTGCA
>JASFWO010000043.1:0-7030 GCA_050049275.1 Flavobacteriaceae bacterium
TTCATCCTTTCTAAAAAACCCGGACGATCCCCTATCTTTGTACCATGAAAAAGCACCCGCAACAAGTCGATGGGTTTTCCAAATGGTCCAAAGAAGAAAAAATAGACTGGCTCGCGCATCAGTGCTTTTCCTCAACTACAGAAGCCAAAGCTCTCTTGACTTCGTACTGGCACTCCGACGCCAAGCTTCAACAACTCCACGATGAGTTTATCGAAAACGCGGTGAGCAATTTTTACCTGCCCTTAGGTTTGGCTCCTAATTTTGTGATCAATGGCAAAAACTATGTATTGCCCATGGTCACCGAAGAAAGTTCGGTAGTGGCCGCTGCCTCACATGCGGCCAAGTTTTGGGCGCAAAGAGGAGGTTTTCATACGGAAGTGATCGGAACTCAAAAAGTGGGCCAGGTACACTTTATGTACAAAGGGTCCGCTGAAAAATTAGCGCGCTTTATTACCAAAATTCACCCTTTGTTATTGGCTGATACAGACCATATTACCGAAAAAATGAAAAAGCGTGGGGGAGGAATCACTGACATTTCATTGGTTGATAAGACTGTTGATTTGCCAAACTACCACCAGTTGCATGTATGCTTTGAAACCGCTGACGCCATGGGCGCCAATTTTATCAACTCGTGCTTAGAGCAGATGGCACAGACCCTCAAAAGAGAGGCGCAGCAGTTCGAAGCTTTTGATGATTGTGAAAAAAAGATTGACGTAGTGATGAGCATCCTCTCTAATCATGTGCCCAACTGTAGGGTACGAGCTTCGGTTTCTTGCGCTATCGAGTCGCTTGGGTCTGAAGGCGATGCTTTGGCCCAACGTTTTGTATATGCGGTTCGGATTGCTCAAGTAGCAGCCCATAGAGCCGTTACCCACAACAAGGGTATCATGAACGGCATCGATGCGGTAGCCATCGCTACTGGGAACGACTTTAGAGCCATTGAGGCTGGTGCCCATGCCTATGCGGCCAAGTCGGGCACCTACTCCAGTTTGAGTGAAGCTTGGATAAAAGACGACTGTTTTGGTTTTGCCCTAGAATTGCCTTTGGCGGTAGGAACTGTCGGCGGACTCACTCAACTGCACCCCCTTGTGCGTTGGTCACATGAGTTATTGGGGCAGCCCGATGCCCGTACCTTGATGCAAATCATGGCCGTAGCTGGATTGGCTCAAAACTTTGCTGCAGTTCGCTCACTGGTAACGACAGGAATTCAACAAGGGCATATGAAAATGCACCTGCAAAACATCTTAAATCAACTGGGTGCCAACATGGAAGAAAAAATAGCTCTAACTGAGCAATTCAAAACCCAAACCGTCAGTTATGCTGTGGTCGAGCAAGCTTTACAATCGTGGAGAAAAGCCTAACATTTTACAGTTCGGGGAAATTGCTCATCAGTGGGGAATATGCAGTCCTTGATGGTGCAAAGGCACTGGCCCTACCTACCACATTGGGACAAACCTTGGAGGTGTGTGCTACATCTAAAAAAAATATTGAATGGACAGCTTTTGATGCCCATGGAAACCAATGGTATCATGAAGTTTTTTCAATCCAAGATTTTACACCTGGCAATCCCAAAGACCTGACGAGCCTACGCCTGAGCAAACTTCTTGAAGAAGCACGAAACCATCAACCTGATTTTTTAGTGCAAAGCCAAGGCGTTCAAGTACAAACCCGACTAGAGTTCAATCAAGATTGGGGATTGGGCAGTTCTTCAACGCTGGTCAACAATGTTGCCCAATGGGCCAATGTAGATGCTTATCTATTACAAGAAAAAGTCTTCGGTGGAAGTGGATATGATATTGCATGTGCGCAAACACAATCACCTATTGTATTTCAAAAAAGCGAAAAAAGACCCTTAGTGAAAGAAGTCAATTTTTGGCCAGATTTTCATAAAAATTTGTTTTTTGTCTACCTAAACCAAAAACAAAACAGTCGTTTGGCGATCAGCCAACACTACAAAGGGTCGTCGTCCTCTCAAATAGATACGATTAACGAATTGACAGACGCGTTTTTGGGTGCCAGAACGATGGGTGATTTTCAAAAAACTATGAACCATCACGAAAACTGCATTGGTAAACTTATTGGTCATACTCCTGTTCAGCAAAAACTGTTTTCAGATTACCATGGAGTTGTTAAAAGTTTAGGTGCTTGGGGTGGCGATTTTGTGTTGGCTTGTGGCCCTACAAACAGCGCAGATTACTTTATGGAAAAAGGATTTACCACAATTATATCTTTCGGAAAAATTATTTCTCGCGGGTCCTAAAATCTAGTGGAATGGTTAGGGTAACAACCGTTCCGCTTGCCTTTCCTTGCTCGTCATACTTGTCCTCTATTTCAAAATTCAAATGTTCTTTGTTGTAATAATTAAAGATGTTGATGCGTTCCTTCATGATTTGTGTGGCAAATGACTTGTGGGTTTTTTGATAACCCTCGCTCTGAGCCTCCGCAGCTTTTCGACCGATGCCATTGTCCTCTACTCGACATTGAAGAAAATTATCTTTTTTCGAAAAATCAATTTTGATTTTGTTGACTCCATCCATAGGAATCAATCCATGAACAATGGAGTTCTCGACTATGGGCTGTAGCATCATACAAGGCAAATAAGTTAGGTTTATATCTATGGTGTTTTCTTCGACAGCTATTAACTGATGTGAATTGGGGTCTAAATACTCAATGCGTTCGGGTATTATCTCTAAATCTTGTCCCCATAAGACATTAAAACACAATAGTAAAGGAAGTAGTTTTATGCATAATACATGATATTTTAAATCAAAAGATAGTTTGGCACGATTCATGTAAAAGGTATTAGTACTTAAATATTTTTGTTAGTTATTGTTTTGGCGCCTGCACTACACCCCATTTGTGCAGGCGTTTTTTTTTGCTTGCTTTAGGTGAATAAGTGTTTCAATTGTCATAAAGATAGTATTTTTGAGAAATTTGTTCTATGGATCGTAAAATACTTTTTGAGTTTCTTCTTGAAAAAGGATGGAATGTAAATTTTATATGGTGGGTCGATTTTTTGGCAGTAAGCATCCTATTAATTTTAGTAGCCATTGGGCTGGACTTGTTGGTCAAAGGTTTAATTAAAGGGCTTTTTAAACGCTTGGCCAAACGCACCAAAACGCATCTTGATGACTATCTTTTAGATGCAAGATTCCCAACCTATGTTGCCCAATTACTGCCTTATTTCTTTTTACATGCTGTACTTCCGATATGGGTCATAGATCGTACAGGAGTGAGTGATGTGCTCAGCACCATTCTTAATGCCTATGGAGTACTTATAACCGTTTGGATATTACGCAGTTTGCTTCATGCAATCCGCAGTTACTTAAGAACTCTCGAATCTTTTAAAGACAAACCCATAGATAGCTACATACAGGTCTTTATGATTGTGATATGGGTTGTTGGTATAGTCGTTTTGTTCTCAATAATTACGGGTAGGGAAATTGGTTACTTTTTGACCGCTATGGGTGCCTTATCAGCCGTATTGTTGTTGATTTTTAAAGACACCATCTTGGGGTTTGTAGCGAGTATACAAATTGCAGCCAATGATTTGGTTCGTATCGGTGATTGGGTAACCATGGAAAAATATGGAGCTGACGGAGATGTCATTGAAATAAATCTCTCTACGGTTAAGGTTCAAAATTTTGACAAAACCATTACGACCATTCCCACTTATAACTTGATATCCGACTCGTTTAAAAATTGGCGTGGTATGGCCGAGTCGGGAGGGCGACGTATCAAAAGATCTATGTTGATACAAACGCAGAGCGTTCGTTTTCTTAAGGATGAGGAGCTGACCGATTTACAACGCATTGAACGTGTTGCAGGTTATCTGAAAGAACGCAAAGAAGAGATTGACAAAGCCAATCAGGATGTAGATAAAAGTTTAGCGATCAATGGAAGAAACTTGACTAATTTGGGGTTATACCGAAAGTATATCGAGAATTACTTAGAACACCATCCAAAAATTAGCAACGAACTCACCATTATGTGCAGACAGCTGCCCACTACTTCGTATGGAAGCACACCTCTTGAAATTTACGCCTTTAGCAGTGATAAAGTATGGAAAAACTATGAGCATATCACCGCTGATATTTTTGACCATCTGTTGGCTGCTGTATCCTATTTTGACTTACGCTGTTTTGAAGTAAGCCAAGGGTCTATAAATCAAGAATAATAGTGTGTGGCTAATAAAATCCGTCTGTCTTTAATCGCTTAAAATAACCTAAGTTATTTCTAAGAAACCGATCGAACTTAATGGTCATAGAGAGCTCAAAGATGCTTGGAGGGTACACACTTTGATTTCTTGATAATGGGAAGTTGTAAGAAAAATTAAACTCATACACCTCCACATTTAAGCCGCAGTTAACCCCTAACAAGGTTGCATTAGAGGATTTGTTGGAAGTAAATATTTCATGAACCCCTAAGGTTAAGCCACCAAGGATAAGCTCTTGACCAGCATATATCCTCATCAAGTCTCCCGCTGAAGTGGCTGAAGTATATAAATATAAAAATGAATCTGGCGGCAAAAAGCCTCTATTAAAGTAATTGATATCTCTTTCATAAGCCGCTTGAAAAGAAACACTCATCGGTTTTTTGAGATTGTACTCCTTGTTCATTGAAATGTCTGGCTTATTCAAATGTTTTAACGAAACCCCTACCATGAAATTTTCATTATAAAGCATGATGGCCGCTCCTAAATCTAAATAGTTGCTGCTCAATCCAGCATAAGAAAGAGGATCGTTAGAAACATTCGAATAAGTTGCATTAGGGAGATCTAATTGATCTCCAAAAATTAAATCTGGTTTTCTGAGCTGGTTAAAACCCAAACCTGCACTGATGCTGGGGAGCAGATAAGCGCCATTAGCAATCTGTAGTTTATAGATGTAGGAAAGGTTTAGGATGTTTTGTGACAGTCCATATTGACTAATCATAAAGTTGGAAAAATCAGCCGAAATGCTAAAGTTTAAATCATCAAAACTCTTTACTCCATAGAATATCTTGGTGTCTATAGAAGCATTGGTGGTGTATGAAATAGAGTTGTAGCCCACACCTGCAAATGATTGGGTATTGAGTCCATAAAAACTGGGGTTTGTGAACTGAGTATGGCGGATTTGATTAAAATAAGTGTCTTGGGCATGTGTTGCACTCCAAGCAATTACAAAACAAATATAAATTCCAAGCTTTTTCATATCACTTTAATATTTGAATTGTAGTTGTTTTGGTGACAATCTCGTCATTAAACAGGGTTCCAACAATGTGACACACAAACATTTTGTTTGTCAAATCGGCATTTGATCCATCCCATGGTTTGATGATGGGCACATCTGTACTAAAGAAATCACTTCCTCGTTCGTTTATTGACTCAAATAACAAGCTTCCGGAGGCATCGAAGATGCTCATCGAAATATTTTTAAATCCTGTGAACTCTGGTAAAAACTCATCATTGATGCCATCGCCATTGGGGGTGAATACGTTAGGCACAAGCAAGACATACCCTCCGCCAATCTGAATAGGCTTTGTGATTTGCTTTAAACATCCATCCTCTTTCCCGTAAACGGTAAGTGTCACATCATAAACCCGTTCTCGGTCAAAAATATGGGTAACTTGTTGGTCAGTCGTCGAGACTGTTGGGGAATCGTCTCCAAAATACCACTCATATCTATAATCATTAGAATCGTTGTTAAAGTCAAGTACATCAATGTCGACTTCAAAAGTGACATCTTCCCCAACTTTGAGGCCTTGCCTTCTTATAGACGATTCACTGTAATAAATAAAATCAGGGTCAGGAAGACGACTGTCGATGAGGTTGAGTATGCCCTCATCATTAACACCCGTCGTTGGAATGGTTCGGCTGCAATTGTCGTCGTTGGAGATCACAAGATCTGCGTCTTCAATGAGTGTGATGGGCAAGACATAAGTACTGATAAGATCTATTGTATCTGGCCCTTGAAGGGGTACAATAACCTCTTCGTTGTAAGTAAATGTGGGAGTGCCAATAAAATCAACCAACTCAATAGACAAATACCCTGGTTCTCCCATACATAGGTTTTGAACCTCTACTACATCTCGGATGAGTGGTATTTCTCTTTGAACAGAACACGAGCGAGCAGGATTTTGCGGATCCGTTTCAGTAACTGTAGCTCTGTAGATCCCTTCAGCAAGCCCTGTTATAAGATCTTGGTTGTCAAAGGCAGGAAGACTTACCCATGTATTTGAGTTCAAAGTCGCAAATTCCCATTCAATTTCGGTATTCAAATAGTCGTTTCCAAAAATTTGAATTTTTATGATCCCATCATCAGAGGTTGACTCACATGACGGTTTTTGAACATAACCTCCATTCGAAGAAGTCAAAGTATATGTAAAGGCATCTCCATACTCATCCGTAAGCGTGACTGTATTGCCTGAAATCGTTTCAGGATCTATGGGTTCAGTGAGAACGAATATGGGTTTTACTTCTTCTATAAGGATCGGGTCAGACACATAACCACATTGTTGAGCTTCATTATCCCATAGCTCAAACACATAGGATCCCGCTTGTAAGTTTTCGGCGATAACACTGGTGTCAGAGTCATTGATGTTAAGCTGAGTTTTCTCAAAGCCTATACTCAAACCACTCACGCCTGTCCAACGAACTGTGTAAAATTCACTAGGCGTTAATAGACCCGTTAGGTCCACTTCTATGAATGCGTCCTCATTTCCATAGCAAACCAATGGCTGAACTTCAAAACTAGGACTTAATGAGAATGAGGGTTTGGTATCAATAACTCCTGGAATTGATGACTCATTACAAGTATTACTACCAGTAGTTGTGATGGTGTAATTGAAGGTTTGTGGAGGACTGCTAGAAGGAATTCCTGAGATAACCACAACATTACCATTTACTTCGTATGAAACACCCGCGGGCAATCCAATAACATTTACAGCACTGGCTCCTCCTCCAATGGTGAACTCAATATCCTCTATGGGTGCTCCTTCACAAACGGTCTGATCCAAAGAACCGCTATTAGGGTCATGAGCAATATCACCA
>JASFWO010000044.1:0-6953 GCA_050049275.1 Flavobacteriaceae bacterium
ATCCTGCAGGGATTAAGGCGGTTTTACATCAAAGAGGTTTGTTAGAAAATCATTTAAGGTTGCCGTTGATTTCTGCTACGAACGATCTGCAAAAAAGACTACAAGTGGTTACAAATCTTTTAGATTAGTTTAACTATCCTTTTGAAACCATTTAAGTACATTTGTGTCATGCAAAAAACCATTTCTTATTTTTTGATTTTGTTTGTCTTTTTTGGTCTTGCTTCGTGCAACACCTATCAAAAAGCACTTAAGAGTGATGATATAAAGCTTAAGTATGACCTTGCTGAGCAATATTATCATGCCGAAGATTACAGACGTGCTAAGGCCCTTTTTGAACAATTACAGCCCAAGTACAGAGGCAAACCTCAAGCGGAGCGAATCACATTTTTTTATGCCATTTGCTTATTTCAGACCAAAAGTTATATCTCATCCGCATATGAATTTGAATCTTTTACCAAAGCCTATCCAAAAAGTCAAAAACTAGAAGAAGCTTACTATATGATGGCGCTGAGTTATAGTAAAGTATCTCCTGTTTTCAGTTTGGATCAAAAAGATACTTACGAGGCCTTAAATAAACTTCAAGAATATATAAATAGATATCCTGAAAGTGAAAGATTGGAAGAGGCTAATAATTTGGTGCAAGGATTAAGAGAGAAAACCGAACACAAAGCTTTCGAAATCGCCAAGCAATACCACAAAATACGTGACTATAAAGCTGCTATTAAAGCGATTGACAATTTTATTGGTGATAATCCAGGAACTCCCTACAGAGAAGAGGCAATGGTGGTACAATTTCAATCAGCCTCCATCCTAGCTCTGAACAGTGTCTACAGAAAGAAAGAAGAACGTTTGAAGGCTGCTAAAAACTATTACAAAGAGTTTAAGCGTGCATATCCAGAATCACCCTTCTTAGAGGATTGTGATAAGTTGTTTGATGAAGTCGACAAAGAAATCACTACCTTTGCAGTCAAATAATTGATTTCTCATGCCTATTAAAGATTCCAATGCTGCTGATAGCACCATAACTTATGACCGTAATCAACTAGATGCACCTACTGAAAACATCTATAAAACGGTTTCTATACTTGCCAAGCGCGCGATTCAAATCAATGAGGAAATTCGTACAGAGCTTTTCGAAAAACTCGAAGAATTTGCAACACCATTAGAGACCCTAGAGGAAATTTTTGAAAACAAAGAACAAATTGAAGTTTCTAAGTTTTACGAAAAACTTCCAAAACCTCACGCGGTTGCTATTGAACAATGGTTGGCAGATAAGATTTACTACCGCCACACG
Source organism: Flavobacteriaceae bacterium (assembly GCA_050049275.1). Taxonomy (GTDB): domain Bacteria; phylum Bacteroidota; class Bacteroidia; order Flavobacteriales; family Flavobacteriaceae; genus UBA724. The sequence goes on from JASFWO010000044.1 coordinate 1,295, forward strand.
GATAATTCATAATACAGCTTATGTCTGCCCTTCATGCCAAAAAAGTTTTGCTTGGCATCTCAGGTAGTATAGCCGCCTACAAAACACCTATTCTAGTACGAGCTCTTGTAAAAGCAGGCGCCGAAGTACAAGTCATTATGACGCCTTCTGCTGCATCATTCGTGACCCCCCTGTCATTATCTACAGTTTCAAACAAACCTGTTCTGACTGAATTCGTTGATGACGAACATGAGGTATGGAACAACCATGTGTCGCTAGGTCTTTGGGCTGATCTAATGTTGATTGCACCGGCTTCAGCAAATACCCTATCAAAAATGGCGCAAGCCAGTTGCGACAATTTACTCATGGCTACTTACTTGTCTGCCAGATGCCCAGTATATTTTGCTCCTGCGATGGATTTGGACATGCACCAACATCCAGCTACCCAAGAGGCGATATCCAAACTCGAGAGTCGTTCCAACATTCACATCCCTTCAGCAGAAGGCCCTTTGGCAAGCGGCTTAGAGGGAGTTGGGCGTATGCAAGAACCCGAAGAAATAGTTGCTTTTTTAGAAAAAGATTTGAAAGCTAAGATGCCTTGGTTGGGTAAAAAAGTATTGATTACTGCCGGCCCCACATACGAATCTATAGACCCTGTACGTTTTATAGGCAATCAATCCTCTGGAAAAATGGGATATGCTGTAGCAAATCAGGCTGCTGAATGGGGCGCAGAAGTTGTGTTGGTTAGTGGGCCAACAGACAATTTGACTCTTCATCCCGAGATTCGACTTGTACCCGTGACGACTGCCGATCAGATGCATAAAGAATGTCTTTCATATTATAAGGATTCTGATGTGGTAGTGATGGCAGCAGCGGTTGCAGACTTCAAACCTAAAAACCCAAAAAAATCAAAGATTAAGAAGCGTGTTTCTTTAGATACACTCTCCCTTGAGCCTACGGTGGACATATTAAAGGACTTAGGCGCGAAAAAAAACAAACAATTCCTTGTGGGTTTTGCTCTGGAGACAGAAGAGGGACTTGATCATGCACGTCAAAAAATGACTCGCAAGAATTTAGATGCAATTGTTTTGAACAGCTTGGCGGATCATGGCGCTGGTTTTGGACATGACACAAATAAGATTACCTTTATCAAAAGTGATGGAAGTCATAACGCCTATCCTCTAAAATCCAAAAAAGAGGTTGCCCTTGATTTGCTTCATGAAATAAACCTTTTGATAAATGAATAAATTCTTGATTGCTTTTTGTTTGTTCCCTTTTGTTGCAATTGCACAGTTTATAGATTGTCAAATCACCATCAATTCGGACTTAATCGATCAAACCAACAAACAAATTTTTGAAACCCTTGAACGGGATCTCAATGAATTTGTTAACACTACATCTTGGGTCGATCAAAAAGCAGACGATCATAACAAAATTCAATTGTCAATGGTCATTACGGTTGAGAATTATAAAAACAACAATGTTCAAGCCAACCTTCAGATACAGTCATCAAGACCTGTTTTTAACGCTACATACACGACTGTTGTAATGAATCGTAAAGACGATAATTTTAGCTTTGATTATCAAGAATTTGAATCTTTGAATTACAATCCCAATAATAGCAACACCAACCTTGTTGCTTTGATGAGTTTTTACGTTTATGTGATTTTAGGGATGGATGCAGATACTTTTTCTACAAAAGGGGGAGTTGCCTTTTATGATCAAGCACGTAAAATAGTTGATCTTTCTCAACGAACAGGTTTTTCTGGTTGGAAACAATCTGAAAACAGAAACAATAGATACTGGCTTATTGATCAGTTGACATCTCCTGCTTATGATGTGTTTAGAGAAGTATTGTATGACTACCATCGATTGGGCTTAGATCAAATGCATGATCGCCCCGATTTAGGCAAAAATGCCATAGCATCGAGTATAAAATCCATTCGCGATTTGACAGACAGAAACCCTAACCTTGTTGTGGTTCAAAATTTTTTCGATGCTAAATCCGACGAAATTGTCCAGATATTCAGCGGTGGCCCCAACTTTGACACGAATTCTTTGGTAGATGACCTAAATCGTGTTGCTCCTTTTTTTACAACCAAATGGAGTGAAATCTAATAAAAACAATACCTGCGAATAAGTTATATTTGAAGAACGTAATTCCCTAGGTTTTGATTCGTTCTATATCGATAAAGAATTTTGCGCTCATTGATGACATACAGCTTTCCTTTGGGAATCAGTTCAATGTCATTACAGGAGAAACTGGCTCAGGAAAGTCAATTGTGCTAGAAGCTCTCTCATTGGCTTTGGGATCTCGAGCAGATTTGTCTGCCGTACGAGATACCCAAAGTAAGTGTGTTGTCGAGGTTCTTTTTGAAGTTTCTTCACTGAACATTGAAAAATCTTTTGAGGAATTGGATCTTGATTATGAACCTGAAACTTTTTTTAGGAGAGAAATATTACCCTCAGGAAAATCTCGTGCATTTATCAACGACACACCTGTTAATCTAGATCAAATGCGTCATCTGGGTTATTTACTTGTTGATATTCATACCCAGCGACAAACCGCTTCTCTGACAGAATCTAATTTTTTATATGACTTACTTGACACTTACAGCAACTCCATGTTGTTGAGAGATAATTATCAAGAAGCCTTGCAGGATTTTCGTTCCATTCAAAAAAAACTCTCTACCCTTGAGCAAGCCCAGCAACAAGCCCAAACCTCACATGAGTACAACAAATATCAACTAGATGAGCTTCAGCAGTTGTCTCTTTATTCTGGAATTCAAGAAGAGCTAGAGCAGTCCCGTAATCAACTTCAACACGCAACAGACATTGAACAAATATTATCTCAAGCCCAACATATAGTAAATCAAGAAAATTTGGGGTTGTCCGATCGATTGAATTTGCTGAAAAACAGTCTCTCCAAACTGGAAAACTTTGGCAAACAATATGCGGAGCTTTCCTCTCGAATTCAAAATATTTGGTATGAACTTGACGACATCGCAAGTCATGTTGAAGATTATCATCAAAACATTTCGCATGACCCAAATCGTTTAGATCAACTGAGTCAAAAACTGAGCACTTTGTACGCATTACAAAACAAGCACAAGGTATCAGATGTAGAGGGTTTGCTTGAGAAACAAAGTGAATTAGAACAAATTTGTGCTTTGGCAGAGGATAGTGAGTCTGTGACTGCTGAGCTCAGGAATCAGATGAATGAAGCTCGAAAAAAAGCCGACGATTTGGCATCTCAGCTTTCTAAAATACGTACTCAAAAGGCTCCGGAACTGTCTGCGGCTATTGCTCAAGGTCTAGGTGTTTTGGGTATGGAGCATGCTCAATTTGAATTTAATTTTCAAAACAATACGTCTTTGACGCTCTTGGGAAAAGACAAAATAGATTTTTTGTTTTCTGCTAATAAGGGGATGGCTTTTGGCCCCCTTCATAAAATTGTTTCGGGCGGTGAGCTATCTCGAATCATGTTGGTTATCAAATCAATCATGGCCAATCATAAGACACTTCCGTGTCTCATTATGGATGAAATAGATACAGGTGTTTCTGGTGAAATGGCCAAAGCCATGGCAAATTTGATGAAACAAATAAGTAAAAAAACTCAACTGATTGGGATCACCCACCTGCCTCAAATTGCAGCGACTGGCGATACTCACATCAAGATTTTTAAATCTACCGACAATTCGACTACGAAAACGTATGCGAAGACTTTAACAGGTGAAGACAGAGTTCTCGAAATTGCACAAATGCTAGACGGCAATCAAGTTACTAAAGTAGCTCGTTTGCACGCCGAAGAGTTGTTGAATTAGTACTATCTTTGCCAAAAAATTACAATTCATGTCTTATAATCTTTTAAAAGGAAAAAAAGGGGTCATTTTTGGAGCACTAGATGAAAACTCAATTGCTTGGCAAACGGCTTTACGCGTTCACCAAGAAGGTGGTTCTTTTGTTTTAACCAATGCGCCAGTAGCTATGCGTATGGGAGCGATTCAACAATTGGCCGATCAAACAAATGCCCAAGTTATTCCAGCCGATGCGACTTCTATTGAAGATTTAGATAAGCTCATTGATGAGTCAATGGAGATTTTGGGTGGTAGGCTTGACTTTGTCCTACACTCTATCGGAATGTCTGTCAATGTTCGCAAAGGTCGGGCATACACTGACCAGAACCACGATTGGACTTCAAAAGGATGGGATGTTTCAGCCGTTTCCTTCCACAAGTTGATGCAAACCTTATACAAAAAAGATGCTATGAATGAGTGGGGGAGTATTGTAGCTTTAAGCTACATGGCTGCTCAACGTGTTTTTCCTGATTATAATGACATGGCTGACAATAAAGCCTACTTAGAATCTATAGCACGAAGCTTTGGTTACTTTTTTGGTAGAGATAAAAAAGTACGCGTCAACACTATCTCTCAGTCACCTACTCCGACCACTGCTGGTAAAGGAGTCAAAGGTTTTGATGGCTTTATCTCTTATGCTGAAAAAATGTCCCCTCTCGGAAACGCTACGGCCTTGGACTGTGCCAACTATACTGTCTCTCTTTTTTCTGACTTAACCAAACGAGTTACTCTTCAAAATCTATACAATGATGGTGGGTTCTCAAACATGGGGGTCAGTGATGCAGTGATGGATCTTTTTGAACAACAACAGAGCGAATAAACCCCAATCCATGTTATTTCGGGGTCTAATCAAGCGGTTTAAAACGCTCAAATATTCAAAAATAGCTCCCGTATTTGTGTTGGTTTCCATGTTTATATGGTTAACTACAGCCTTGTCTGAACAACATTCAGCCAAAATCTCTCTTCATTTAAGGTATGTGGAATTGGATATACATCAATACCTTGAAGACACAAAACCACAAAGAATAGATGTTTTCTGTACAGGAACAGGATTTCGTTTGATGTTAGCCCGTATGTTTCCCAATACGATACCGATTCAATCTAGTACCATTGAGTCAAAAAACGGGGATTATTTACTGAGCCCCCTTTCATTGGTTTCCTATGTTGACAATCATTTTGACCAAACTTTAAAGGTGGATTTAAAAAAGACTGTTGCGATTAGCACCCCCATTCGAAAGGCAGTCGGTCGATTTTTAGCCGTACGAATGCTGGATATTATTCAACTAGAAGCTGGTTATGATTGGGTTTCTGACTTTTCGTTTAAGCCCGATTCATTGTATGTTACAGGACCAGAGGCCTTGGTAAACACACTAGACTACGCATATGTTTCTCATGATTTAACATCACCCATTTCGTCTAATTTTAATGAGATCTGTTTTTTAAAATCGGACACTCCAGGATTGTTGCAATGGTCTGATAGTCAAGTTCTGACCCAAAGATTGGTAGATAGATTCACCGAGCATCAGATTCGCGTGCCTATAGAAATTGTACAATCGGGTAGCAATATTGAAATTCAACCCATACCAAGATATGCTGAACTCAGTATTAGTGCACCTGTATCTTCTCTTAAGCAGCTTATGCCAAGTGAGTTTAGGGTGACCTGCGAATACCAAGAAAACATTAATTCCAATGTGCTTCCGCTAAAGATATTGCAATCTCCGAAACAAGTACGTATTTTGAAGATCCATCCTGAAGAGGTGCAATTTTTTATAAGAAAATGATTCAAATAGGGGTTACTGGTGGCATAGGCAGTGGAAAAACAA
>JASFWO010000069.1:0-5200 GCA_050049275.1 Flavobacteriaceae bacterium
TGGATTGCTCCAAATTATTTGAATTTCAAGTTAACCCAACATTAGTATTAGTCTAATTATTAAATGAACCCACAACTAACTTCTATTTTTTTGTGGGTCATACTGGATTCGAACCAGTGACTTCCGCCCTGTCAAGGCGACACTCTGAACCAACTGAGTTAATGACCCTTTTGCGTGGCCAAAAATACACAAATTCGGCGGATTGATTATGTTTGTAAAAAAAGAAATGCACTCCTTCTCATCAGCCGACATCCAAGATATGGACAAAATATTTCGGCTCAACCTTATCAATAGTTGTACAGGATATAAGTCGGCAAATCTGCTCGGAACCCGCTCAAACCGTGGAAACACCAACCTTGCTGTTTTTAGCAGCATCACACATCTTGGCAGCAACCCTGCAATTATAGGCTTTGTACTGCGCCCGACAACCGTTCCCAGAGATACTTATAAAAACATTAAAGAAACAGGGCTTTTTACAGTCAACCATATTCATAGTGACGTCGTAGCAGACGCACACCATACTTCTGCAAAATACCCTGAGGAAATCTCAGAGTTTGACCAAACCGATTTTAAACCTGAATACATCGACGAGTTTTATGCACCCTATGTTAATGGAGCCAAAGTCCGTTTGGGTTGTCAATACCTTAACGAATATGAAATCAAAGAGAACGACACTCTTTTGATTGTCAGTAAAATTGAAGCCATCCATATTTCTGAAAATATTTTGCAAGAAGATGGTTGGCTGAGTTTGGAAGACGCCCAAAGCGTAACCATCAATGGACTCGATGGCTATGCAAGCCCTAAACTGATCGAACGCTTTGACTACGCAAGACCCAAGACATAATGGATTTTATCTCTGAAGAACTTCAACAATATTTAGACACACACAGTGCTCAAGAGCCCGAGTTGTTGCAACAACTCAACAGAGAAACACACCAAAAAGTATTGCTGCCTCGAATGTTAAGCGGCGCTTACCAAGGACGCATCCTCGCCTTGTTATCCAAGCTTACTCGTCCAAAAAACATTTTGGAAATCGGAACCTATACAGGCTATGCCAGTTTGTGTTTGGCAGAAGGTATGGCCAAAGACGGTCTGTTGGATACGATCGACTGTAATGAGGAATTGACTCAAATGCAGCGCAAATATTTTGACCGCTCCCCTTATGGCAAACGTATACGGCAACATCTAGGCAGCGCAGACAAAATACTCCCAAAACTTTCCGGACCGTACGATTTAGTGTTTATGGATGCAGATAAGGAGAACTATCCTTTGTATTTTGATTTGATTATAGACAAAATGAGTCCGGGTGCTTTGCTGATATCCGACAATGTACTTTGGTCGGGAAAGGTGCTGAAAGAAGCTTCCGATGAGGCTACTCAAGCCCTAAAAGTCTATAATGATAAAATAAATAAAGATTCTCGGGTAGAGACTGTTATTTTGCCCATTCGCGATGGACTCACTCTGAGCAGAAAGCGTTAAAGTTTTCTTTTTATAGAGCCAGCGGTATCCTCGATCTCATCCTTGATTTCACGAATCTGATTTTCGATTTTTTCGGTGTCTACACCTTGCTCTTTGGCGGATTTCTGAATCTCTTCCTTGATGTCTTGAGTCGCGTTGCGCACCTGTCGCATACCTTTACCCAAAGTACGGGCAATTTCAGGCACTCGGTCTGCTCCAAAGACCAAAAGAATAACCAAAAAAACAAACACCAATTCGGCGCCGCTGATAAATAGTATCATGGGGTAAAGATAGTGAGGTACTGGGATTTATAAAATCTTATAGGCTCAAAAAAAACCAACCCGAAGGTTGGCTTTTTTATTTTATCCTTGATTGTCTGACTTGAATTGGTCAAACTCTGTTTGGCTTTGGCGACGGGGCCACTGGTTATTGGTTGTATTGACATCCGCAGTTTCTTCATCAGGATCGATTTGAACACCAATAATCTCCTTATCTGAAGCCATCACACGGGTATAGTTGTTGTCGTTTTTACGCCATACTTGAACAGGATAGCGCTCTCTCTTAGAAGAACCATCTGCAAAGGTATATTCCACCAAAATCGGCATCACCAAACCACCAGGCTTGTTGAACGTAATTTCATAAAAATGCTTGGTTTCCGCATAGCGTATCTGCTCTTCAGCAGAAAAATTGTCCATCACGTACTCTTTCAGAGTCGTGGCTTGGGCAAAAGGAGCTGCCTCTGGATCATAGCTTTCAGACTGGTCATCGACCTTGAACACTAGTGGTGGGAGTTGGTCCAAATCAACACCGCGCTGCTCCATACGTTCTTTAAATTCTTCGGTAGGCTCGTTGGTAAATTGTACTTTTTTGACACTCTCCAAGCCAATATCTACAAAATCGGTCGTGTAGAACCAACCTCTCCAAAACCAGTCCAAATCTACCGCAGAAGCATCTTCCATAGTACGGAAAAAGTCTTCTGGTGTGGGGTGTTTAAACATCCAGCGTTGTGAATAGGTACGGAACGCATGGTCAAACAATTCTGGTCCCATAATAGTCTCTCTCAAAATGTTAAGTGCGGTTGCTGGTTTGCCATAGGCATTGGGCCCTAGTTGATATACATTTTCGGGATTGGACATAATGGGCGCCAAAAAGTCTTGATCGTCCGACATATAAGGCACAATTTTTTTGGCCTCTCCCCTACGAGAAGGATACTTATCCAAACCGGTTATGGCTTCAGGATAATTTTTTCCAAATTCTTGCTCGGTGAGGTATTGTCCAAAAGTGTCTAAACCTTCATCCATCCAACCCCATTGACGCTCGTCTGAGTTAACAATCATCGGAAAATAGTTGTGGCCAATCTCGTGGATAATCACAGAAATCATCCCGAACTTAACACGATCCGAATAAGTGCCATCCTCATTGGGACGGCCATAGTTCCAGCAAATCATCGGGTACTCCATCCCTTGGTTTTTGGCATGCACTGAAATCGCTTTGTGGTATGGATATTCAAAAGTGTGATGCGAATAGGTAATCAACGATTGGGCAACTGCCAAGGTAGACCACTCTTCCCATAACGGATTGCCTTCTTTAGGATATAAAGAAACCGCCATGACGTCTTTGGTATCGAGCTTGACAGCCATCATATCCCAAATGAATTTCTTAGAAGTCGTAAATCCATAGTCTCTAACATTGGTTGCTTTGTACTTCCAAGTTTTGGTAGCCGATGTCGAAGTCTTTTCATTGGCCTCTGCTTCCTCTTGGGTAACGATCATTACCGGCTTGTCATAGGTCTTTTTGGCTTGGTTGAAACGCTTCATCATTTCTTTAGAGAACACCTCTTTTCGGTTGAGCAATTCCCCCGTAGCATCGGTGATAAAGTTGGCCGGCACCGTGATATTCACCTCATAGTCACCAAATGGCAAGGCAAACTCACCGTTGCCCCAGAACTGGTAGTTTTGCCAGCCTTCCACATCATTATACACACACATACGAGGGAAAAACTGAGCAATCACATAGGCTCGGTTGTCATCTTTGGGGAAATACTCATATCCAGAACGCGCGCGGTTGGTGACGTGGTTGTTGATGTTATACCACCATTTGATGGAAAAAACAACCTTTTGCCCCGTTCGCAATGGAGTGGGCAAGTCGATACGCATCATGGTTTGATTGATGATGTATTTCATAGGCTTGCCGTTGGCGTCCAACACTTGTTCAATATTAAATCCACCATCGAAAGGCTCACGCAAGTGGTTGTTGACTAAACTGGACATATAATCTACCTCGTTTACCTCCTGGCTATTTTTTAACAAGGCAGGCGCATCTTTTTTACGGATGTTTTGATCGAGCTGCACCCACAGATAGGCCAATGCATCAGGAGAATTGTTCGTGTAGGTAATGGTTTCATCTCCGTAGAGGCGCTGGGTATCGTCGTCTATGCGGATGTCCATTTTGTAATCGGCTCGCTGTTGGTAGTAATCAGGACCTGGCGCTCCAGATGCCGTACGAAAGCCATTGGGGGTGGCAAATTCGTCATACAATTGGCGGAACTTATTTTGGTTGGTATGCCCCTGTTTGGGGCCTTCCAAGTTTTGTTCTTGTGCCATAACCACAGTGGGCAACATCATACAAATAGAGAGAAATAGGGAGTGTAAGGGTTTCATATAAAACAATTTTTGTCGAAAGGGTTAAAAATAGGGAAAAGGAATGGATTTTCGTTAATCACAACTATCGGCTATTCCTTTCTAAAAACGTCTTTGGCCCGTCCTTGGGTATGTAAAAAGCTTTTGCGTTGGGTAGGCGTCTTTACCCTGACAATATTTTGCTGATCGTCAAAAAGCTCAAAAAGTAAGTGGTTTTCAACGGTCAAAGTCTGAAAGTCGGGCACATCTGTTACTTGTAAAAACAGGGTGGTTTGATCCAGATCATAAGTTTTTCCCAAAAATTGCAAAGCAACAGGCTGTTCGTCTATATTGAGTTTGATTTTTTGTTTGAGGTAGCGTGTGGCATAATAATCCACAAGGTCTGCATCTGAGTCAGGATCAAGTGTAAGTTTGGCATCATAGCGTTTGAGCAATAGGTTTTGAAAATCGTCTGTGAATACCTTTACAGTTATTTGAAATGTACGAATTTCGGGGCGGTAATCTATTTCGGTTGTGCTGACATAAAATTTATGATGGGGGCTAAGTTGCATACAGCAAACTCCAAAAATCAACACAAAAAGGGTTTTGTGAGTCATGGGGTGATGGTTTGGGTTTTATGTTTGTCTAAGGCTTTCATAACCAACTCGTGGTTCCCGTTTTTAAAATCACTGGCTAATGATGGAAAGTTTTCTAAACAGCCCAACACAAAAGGATATACCTCATCTTCAGCTATGTGATAATAATCCATTAAGAATGTAGGTCCATAAAAAGAAATTATAGGCCCCACGGACTGGTATCGCGACTTGAGTTCACGCTGATGACGCAGACGTTTGTTATATCCGCTAATTTGTTTGTAGACACCCTCTATGTCCAAAGGACTGAGTGGAAGCAAGACTACACTGAGCAGCACTTTTCCTGTACTGGAATAGGTGATTTTTTCTTTCCGTTCTCCTTCAAAGCCAGGAATCCCTACATCGCTAAAATTGATAGGTGGTGGTGGGGATTGAGCTATGTCATCCATCAAATTACCCGTAAGATCATGGGGCTTTACAACCACCTCTCGAAGTTCATTGATCACTGGTTGGATATAGATATTCAGTTCG
>JASFWO010000045.1:0-6763 GCA_050049275.1 Flavobacteriaceae bacterium
GGTATTTGACATCCCCGTCAAAAACCTCTTCTTCGTAGTCTTTGCCGTCAAACTCGCTAAAGATGTCTTTGGCAGACTTACCAAAAATATTGGTTAGCGTATTTAGCCTACCACGGTGGGCCATCCCAACGACAAACTCCTTAACACCCGCTTCGGCAGCCGTTTCGATTAAAGCATCTAAGGCAGGAATCAAAGACTCACCTCCTTCTAAAGAAAAGCGCTTTTGACCCACATATTTGGTATGTAAAAAGTTTTCAAACGTAACCGCCTCGTTGAGTTTTTTAAGGATGTGTTTCTTTTCTTCTCTACGAAAATTTGGATGGTTGCCGTTTTTGTTGATCCACTTCTGAATCCAGTTGACCCGCTCTGGGTGGCGGATGTACATATATTCAATCCCTATAGATGCGCAATAGATGCGCTCTAAGTGGATGATGATGTCTGCTAATGTAGCCGCACCAATACCGATGATGTCTCCGGCGCTAAAGACCGTGGTAAGGTCATCTTGTGAAAGACCAAAATTTTCTATCGCTAAGGTTGGGCGGTATTTTCGGCGCTCACGAACGGGGTTGGTTTTGGTAAACAAGTGTCCGCTACCGCGATACGCATCGATGAGTTTGACAACACGAAACTCTTTAAGAACATCTTCAGGAACTTCAATCTCGCCTTGTTGCTCCATGCCAAAGTCAAAGCCTTGAAAAAAGGCACGCCAACTAGGCTCTACACTATCCGGATTGATGAGGTATTGGTCATACAACTCGGCAAAATGTGCTGTGTGGGCAGCGTTTAAAAACGAATACTTGTCCATCGGGCAAGAGTTTGTCTGTCTTTAATAAACAAAAGTACACTATTTCAAATAGATAACACATGTTTTTTGTGAGAAAAAAGGTGCCAAAATCTGTTTAAAAAAATGTACTTTTGAATGTGTTTGCGCTGGTCGATTGTAACAACTTTTACGCTTCTTGTGAACGGATATTCCAACCCACTTTGGAAGGGAAGCCGATTGCCATTTTGTCTAACAATGATGGCTGTGTGATTGCACGCAGCAACGAAGCCAAAGCCCTAGGACTTCCTATGGGCGCCCCCGCACACGAGTACGCTTCCTTTTTTAACCAACACAAGGTAGAGGTGTTTTCCTCTAACTACCCGCTCTATGGCGATATGAGCCGCCGGGTGATGGAGGTGCTCAAACAGTTTACGCCCCTAGTAGAGGTCTATAGCATCGACGAGGCGTTTTTGCAGTTTGAAGGGTTTGAGCATTGCGATTTAGACGCCTATGCCCGACAGATGCGCAAGCGTGTCCGTAAATGGACCGGCATGCCCGTCAGCATCGGGATGGGGCCTAGCAAAGCACTGGGCAAAGTGGCCAATCGAGTGGCCAAAAAATTTGCCGATCGCACCGGTGGAGTATATGTCATTGACAACGAAGAAAAACGCATCAAAGCCTTGAAGTGGTTGCCCATTGGAGATGTTTGGGGCATCGGACACCAACACAACAAACGCCTGGTGTTTCAGGGCGTGCGTACGGCCTATGATTTTACCCAACTGTCCGATGCAAGGGTACGCAGAGAGATGAGTGTGGTCGGGTTGCGACTCAAACACGACCTGATGGGCGTATCTTCCATACCCCTAGAAATGACTGCTGCACCCAAAAAAGCCATTGCTACCACCCGCAGTTTTGAACGTATGATCGACAACTACGGAGAGCTGCGCGAAAGGGTGTCGACCTTTGGAAGCCTCTGCGCCGAAAAACTACGCCGCCAAAACAGCCGCTGTCATGCGATCTATGTATTTGTACGCAGCAATTCCTTTCGGGACGATATGCCACAGTACCGCAACAGCACCTTGGTCAGTTTACCCTATGCAACCCACTCCAGCCTGACGATCAGCCAGCAAGCGCTGTGCGGGCTCGACCTGATCTATAAATCGGGGATTTCCTATAAAAAAGCCGGGGTGATGGTGACAGGCATTGTGCCCGAAGCGAGCCAACAACTGACCTTATTCGAATACGAAAACCCCAAACACCAAGCCCTGATGCAGAGCATCGATCGCTTGCACCAACGTTTTGGGCCCCACAAACTAAAAATTGCCAATCAAGACCTGAGCAGAACCTACAAGATGAAGCAAGCGCGCTTGTCACCACGCTACACCACCGATGTGCGTGATGTGATCTGCGTGAAGTAGAAGACATAAAAGAGTAGGTTTGAAAAAAAGAAGAGGGCTAGACTTCTTCATACCCGATACTTCGGGCAAAGGCGTCTGGTTAGCACAAGAAGGGGTTTCGGCGGGGTTTCCCTCGCCGGCCGATGATTTTAAGGAAGGGCGTATCAGCCTAGACAAGGTAGCGGTCAAAAACGAGGCCGCCACGTTCTATGCGCGCGTGGCAGGACAGTCGATGGTCGATGCCGGACTCGACGATGGAGACCTGTTGGTCATAGACCGCAGTCTGGAACCCCAAGACGGGAAGATCGCGGTGTGTTTGGTCGATGGGGAGTTTACCGTAAAACGGCTGAAGGTCGAGAAAGACTGTGTGTGGCTGGTAGCAGAAAACAAAAAATACCTCCCCATACAAGTGACCGAAGACAACGAGCTGATGATCTGGGGCATTGTGACCCATGTGCTCAAAGCCCTCTAGCCCACCACACTAAACCCCAAAAACTAGGGTTGACCCTACCAATACCGCGAAGGCTATCCTCGACAGTTACATCTGCTTATCGGGTGTTTTACTAAAAACTAAAGCGTTGTTTATCTTTATGAAATAGAAAACCAATAAATCCATGGAACTAAAAATATATCAAGTCGATGCCTTTACCGATCGGGTGTTTTCAGGAAATCCGGCTGCGGTTTGCCCGCTCGATCAATGGCTAAAGGAAGACACTATGCAACAAATCGCTATGGAAAACAACTTGGCCGAAACCGCTTTTTATGTAGAAAAAGAGGATCAATACGAGCTGCGGTGGTTTACGCCCGTCGAGGAAATTGATCTGTGCGGACATGCTACGCTTGCGGCGGCTTATGTATTGTTTAATCATGAGGGTTTTCAAGGAGATATGATTCCGTTTTACTCCCCGAGAAGTGGTCCGCTTCCCGTAAGTCGAAAGGGAGATTTACTTACACTCAACTTCCCTACAGACACCTACAAGCAAATAGAATTGTCTGAAAAAATCACCGCCTGTTTTGATACCAAACCCCAGCAGGCTTATAAAGGCAAAACAGACTATATGCTCGTGTTTGAGAACGAGGATGCCATAACATACATCACCCCTGCGTTTCATGTTATTTCCAAAATGGAAGCGCGTGGGATCATCATCACGGCCCCTGGAAATAAAGTAGATTTTGTGTCGCGTTTTTTTGCACCACAAACAGGTGTTCACGAAGACCATGTGACGGGCTCTGCCCACACCACCCTTACGCCCTACTGGGCCAAACGACTGGGTAAAAATACATTGAGCGCCATCCAACTGTCAGATCGGAAAGGGCATCTACATTGTGTTTATCAAAATGAGAGAGTAGAGATCAGCGGACAAGGAAAGCTGTATATGATCGGAGACCTGTTTTTAGAATAGAAAAGCTTTAACTTCTTATCCTGCCAAATCTTCCCACGGCCCTGTGATGGCTACGGTATGGCCACTCTCTTGCACGTTGACAAACAAGGTTTTTCCTGAAGGTGAAAACACAATCCCTGTGAGTTCGGAATTAGAGACTCGGTTGCATGCAAAGGTGTATATCTCTCCGTTTTTATCGATTCCTCGGATGTGATTGAGCGATCCGTTGTCCTCACACAGCAGCAAATCGCCCCAAGGCGATACGGTCAGGTTGTCGCACATATGCAAAACGGTCTTATCGTTTGATTCTGCATAGAGATCGAGCATGGGTGGCTTGGTGCTTTCCTTTTCTGTGCCTTCATAGGGAGAGCATTTGTATCGAAACACTTGACCAAAATACTCAGGTCCTCCATTGGTACAAGCAAAAAAGAGTTCTCCATCACCCATCCAAATGCCTTCGCCTCGGGCAAAACGGGCAGCGCCTGCTTTAAATCCCCTGTACCTAAGATCGTCTTCGGGAGACTCTACATCGTCGATGTCCATCCAGTACACTTCTAAGGATTGATTTTTATGAACTTTTTTGTTTTCCCAGTTACGGGTATCGAGTTGGTCTTGGTTGCGTACTGCCAACACTTGTAGCTGACCACCTGCATGAAGGTTTTCTTTTTGGTTGGGGATAAACCGGTAAAAGAGCCCGTCATATCGATCTTCGGTTAGATATACACATCCCGATATGGGATCAATCGCTACTGCCTCGTGGTGAAAACGCCCCATGGGTTTGATAGGCACAGGAGCTACAAGACCTTTGGCGTCCATAGGTACTTCAAACACATATCCGTGGTCCTGCATAATGGTTTTCCCGTCTGCACGAGTAACATCTTCCTCACAAGTAATCCAACTGCCCCAAGGAGAAACCCCTCCGGCACAATTGTTAAAAGTTCCTGCCAGACTCATATAATGGTTGGTCACTACCCCTTGAGCCTCATCATAAATCATGGTGGTCGTACCTCCTAGCCCAGGTTTAACACCGCCTCCTGTGTCATACAACATGTCTTGATCCAAAAGAGACAAGCGTTCATTCTCAGGACCGAAAGGACTGTGTTCTTGTCTGTAAGGTTTGTTTTCGTGGTTGCATACAATCACCGTATTACCCATTTTGTCAAGAAAGGTTCCCATACCATCGGGACGGCCTGGCACCAACAGACCATCGGACATAGGGGTTCCAGATTTGGAAATAATCTTATATGAAAATCCTTTTGGCAAATCTAAATATCTGTTGGGATCCGATTGGAGTGTGATGCCTTTTTTAAGGTTTTGATTGCGTGGTTTTAGAGAACAGCTGGCCAAAGAAGCCAAGGCTAGTGAGGTCAGGGCAGATTGTTTGATAAAAAATCTTCGTGTATAGATCGAGGGAGCCTCTTTCATAATTCAAAATTTCATAGCGATTGGTTTCAAAAGTACAAATAAAGTTGGCTTTTTTTAACTGTAAAACCTTAAGACTGTTAAAGTATTTGTAAAATTTAGATTACTAAATCTAAAAAGGGTCTAGATAATAAATGTATTGGTATCTCTACCTAGAACGACGCACAAGGATTTTTTTGTGAATCACATCGCGGTCGAAATGAAATCGAAGGAAGTAGATTCCCGGAGTTGATGGTGTTTTAATTTGCTTGGAATCCCCATCATAATCATTTACTTTTTTTCCTTGTACGTCAAAAAGTTCAATGTAGTTTGGATTGAATCCTGAGTTGATGTTTACGTAGCCTGAATGGGATGGATTGGGATAAACAATGTTTGTTATTTCTCGCTCCATAGGGGTTGAAAGCGTACTCGACCATTGTACCTGTTGTTGTTCGCCCCACAAATAATCGACTAAGTTGGGATGATCGATAAAAGGGTTTCTATTGCCCTGATAAGAATAAATTACGTCGTTTCGATTGCGCTCAAAATCATCTACCGGGTCGTCTTGATGCCATTGAAGCAAGGTAGAACGGATCCCGTGGTAAGGTAATTTACTGGACGTACTAAGTGTATAATCGACCATTTCTAAATCTTCTTCACCACTATCACCTTCGTATCGAACATCCATATAGAAAATGATACGAGCGACATCTCCCTTGTCTTCATCACGAGGTTCAAAAATAAGGGAAGATGAGTTGTAAAAATTTCCATAGGTCTCATCACAGCTGTTGCTTGTGCAATCATCAAAGGCATAATTCAATCGGGTTGAATTTACACCAATATTGCTGGCTCTTAGGTTATGAACGTCTGTACCTTCGGGGATTCGGGTACCAAAATCTCCTCTAGATTTTGCCCATACATGTTCTCGGTTCCAGCCACTACCCCCGGCATATTCTTGATCCCCATCAACAGATTCTCTTGTGTAAACCAGAAGCACATTGTTGGGGTTGTTAGGGTCTGCGTCGGCTTCTTTTAATATATCCCATGTATCAGTACCGCTGCTTGTATAGGAAAACCCCTGGTGATCATCGATAATGTTGTGGAGTGCATCTCTTAAGGCTTGATCTGCTTTGTTCTCAGCAGCATCATAATACCCCTGCGGTATCTGCGAATAAAGATCAGTGGTCAATAAAAGGACAACGAAAAACGTAAAATGTTGAAGGGTTTTCAAATGCTGTTATTGCTTTAAAAACAACACATCATCCACAAAATAGCCACCATCCAAACTGGTATCGGTTCCAGAACCAATATACTTAAATCCGACATATAATGTTCCGGAATAACTTGAAACATCTACAAGTCCCATATCCTGAAAAGCATACCAACTTGCGGATTCTCCTGGAATTGGAAGATTGATTTTTTCCCAAGTTGCTGAAGCTACATCTGAGCCATCAAAATCAGTAGAAACAAAAACTTCAAGCGTGTTGTTGAGTTCGTCATCAAGGTGATGTTGAGCGATGCTGCAGCTGAAGAAAGCATTGGTTGCACCAGATAAATCAAAGGCTGGGGTAATTAACCAACCGATGTTTACATCATCTCCTGTTCGGTATCCACTAAATTCGGCATATCCGTTTCCGCTGTAGACTTGTTCTGTCCAAAGTTCAGAGCCCACTTCTGCATAGTTGATCCATCCCGTGTAGTCAAATTCAGAATTGTCTACCGCATCGTCAAAGGTTTGGTCAAGGACTTTTTCAAAGTCATCAATATTTAACAAAACACAAGGGTCGCCAGTCATGTTTACATCTTCAACAGAGTTCAAC
>JASFWO010000108.1:0-3796 GCA_050049275.1 Flavobacteriaceae bacterium
CGTAAGAATTGTCAAAGTTCAAAGGCTCATATCGGTATTGAGTGTTCAAAGCAATTTGTTGAACATCCTCTCTCCAAGTGATTTTACCCAAATCTGTTACACTCAAACTCAAAAATAAATTATTAGAAAGCTCATATACCAACCCAAAGTCAAATGCATATCCAGGGTTTTTCATAGAAAAAGGATTGATGCTGGAAAAAGGCTGAAAGTCAACCTCGGTTAAAAATCCATTTTGATCAAGACTCAACTCAATAGGGCCCGAAACCGAAATAGACCCCTGCGCTTGTACGTCTACATAATTCTCAAATTCAAATCCTTGCAACCCTAGTGAAAACTCTTGTGTTTTGATGTCATAAAGCCCATGCAAAAACTTAGCCCTGACGCCAACCCACAGACGTTTTGAAAGCTGACGACCATGTGAAACACTTGTTTCTGTAAAGGCCGACATGTCAATATTTGCCTGGCCTGTTTGAAAAAAATCATTGTAAAAAGGCGCGTTTCCTTGAGTAAAAAGCTCTATATAATTTTTGTCGAAAAAGAACCCACCCGTTACTCGGTTACGTATCCTAAAGCTTGTATAATGGGGGTATTTAGGGATTCGATTTCTAAAATTTCTTTTTCCGCCTCGTACCATTAGGTGAAAAATTGAAGAGCTGGCCGATACACTCAAGTAATTGTCTTTGTCTAAAGCCTGCTTAAACTTAGGGATGTCAATAACCAGAGAGTCTGAGAGTGCTCCAGTGCCTTTATGTATAAGGTCAGTGTATAAAAAATTACTGCTTGAACCAACTCCTAGACTCATAACCCCTAACTGAGCATGAGCTTTCTCGTCTTTATACAGGGCGGGATTGAATGTTAGTTTTTCAATATTATTTTTTTGGTGATATGAGGTAATATTGTCTTGACCAAAAGATGAGTAGGTTCCAAAAACAAAAACCAAACCAATAATACCTCTAGAAAAAATAGATCTATTCATCCAAATCAATTTTAACGGCAACAGAAACATCAAATGAGACAGATGCATTGGCTGATATTTTAACATTCTTTGTTTCTTTTTCTGTGGAGCTTGTTGTGATATTGAGCGCAATCGCATCGCCATTTTGAAGTGCTGTAATTTGTTCAGTATCAAACGTCAACGTAATTACGTTTTGATTGCTTCCGACAACCTCACCATTGTCATTGGTGGGTGCAGGGTTAATTAGAACAGATGGCAAAGTAGTGTACAGCATTTGGGTTTGAGAATCTATAATTTCCATTTCTAAGTTTAGCTCTAGTGGTAAAGAGGAAGTGTAGTTGACATACATTTTAGCCTCCGTTATTTTTTCTATATTTTCCCCTGAAAGAATGGGTTTTGAGAAGGACAATGTGTCTTGGATGGCAAAATTATCAATGTTGAAGTGGGCAGGCGTCTCAATCTCCGCATCTAACCTAAACTCGGATTTGCTTGTGATGAAATTCTCCCCATAGGCCAACTCAGTGGGGTTGGTTGTAAAATAAACCTTCGTATGAATTTGGTCATCAGGCATAAAAGCCAACAAATCATCAATATTGCTGTTGTTTGCGTCATAGGTTAAACGAGTGGTTGCCGTGTCAAAGACCACAGTTGGGGCCTCAATAAATCGTGTTTCTAAAGAAGGGTCAACGATAAAATCAAGTGAACTCAAATCTTTACGTTGGGCAGTTATTTCCGTGCGAAGCTTGGCGGGTAATCCAAATGAGTTGTGAACAAATAAATCGATTTTGGGCTCAACAAATCTAACTTCACCAGTTAAGTCATCCAAATCAGATTGAACTGAGATGAACTCCTCTGAAATTTCTTCCAAAACTCCGAAATCTCCAAAGGCAGTATCTAAAACCAAATTTTCGAACAGACCACTTAATAAAAATCCTTGATTGGTTCTAATGGTTTGACCCGAATTTAATGTAAAATCGACATCGAAATCAAGTACAATTTCACTGGCTCCGGAAGAAGGGTTTTCTGAAAAGTTTAGCTCCACATCATTCATTTCCCAATGGAAGTTCTGTACATATGGGGATGGTGTAAGAAAAAAACTTTTCTCTAAGATGTTGTTATCGACAAAACTCTCTGTGCTTTTAAGGGATAAATTGGCGCCAAAGCCCAGTTGATTTTCGACCTCCAAAAGAAAACGCGCTTCTTGAAGGTTTAATTGTCTTAATGACACATCATCATCAGAGTCAAAAGATACATTCTTAGAAAAGCTGTATTCAAAGGTTCGATCTGCACTAAGTGTTGCTTCTGAGACGGAGGCATCTTTTAGAGAAAGATTCATGGCAACCATGTCATTGCTATGGTCGATGGGCACCATAGAAGACCCGCTACCAGAGGAATCCAACGTTACATCCATTGTAATGGTTTGGCTCACATCCATACCCTCTAGATCGATCGTGTGAACATAGTTATTTCCACTATTTAGACCCAAAGGACCAAATTGAAAGATTTGATCTCCATCGGCATTTTTGAGCACGAAGTTGAGCTCTAGATAAATCGGGGTGAAATTCGTGATTGTCACATCTAAACTACCCGAAGCGAAAACGACATTGCTAAAGG
Source organism: Flavobacteriaceae bacterium (assembly GCA_050049275.1). Classification (GTDB taxonomy): domain Bacteria; phylum Bacteroidota; class Bacteroidia; order Flavobacteriales; family Flavobacteriaceae; genus UBA724. The sequence continues at coordinate 2,570 of JASFWO010000108.1, forward strand.
ATTCTTCGAATAAAAGGGAAGTGTCTTGATACTGAATAGGCACAGGAAAAGGAGGGATAAATATCAGTTGACCATCGGGGAGTTGGGCTTCTTGACTAACATATATAGGGTCTAGCCCTGTTTGAAAATCGGCTATTTCAACAGGCTCAATAGTGTATGTAGTATTAAAGTCGGACGAAAGCGTATTAACGTCATATATGTCATCTACCCCTAGGCTGGCTATGTTGGAAAGGGTATCTTTGAGATAGATGGTGCCATAGACATCCCGGTCTTGGTCTACAATAAAATCAAGGTCATCTAAAAAGGTTTGGGCTTGAAAGTCAATTGTTCCCAAAGGAAATTGAACTTCTGGAGCTAGTCCGGTTTGAGTGCTGAGCTTGTCAAAATCAAATGAATCTGTTTGACAAGAAACTATTAAAAAAGCTAACAGCGCAGCTTTAAATCTCATAAGTTCATTTTTTTTAAATTTAGTAAAAAACAAACAAAAAAAGCCCTCCGTATTAAGGAAAGCCTTTCATTGGTTCGTCTACGAACCTCTTGCCACAAGGGCAAGCAACACAACATTTTTAAAATCTGAAACACCTAAGGGTGTTTTGCGGTCTGGACGGGACTCGAACCCGCGACCCCATGCGTGACAGGCATGTATTCTAACCAACTGAACTACCAGACCGGGTCGTGCGGCTGCAAATATACACCGCATTTTTTATTACACAAACAACTTATCAAGGGATACTTATAATAATGTATCTATTGCTTCTGCATAGACTTGTTTGGGAGATACGCCTACTTTGCGATCTACCAATTCACCATCTTTAAACACCAATACAGTAGGAATGTTACGAACCCCGTATTTGGCTGCAAACTCTTGATGAGCATCAACATCAACTTTTCCAACCACGGCCTTGCCGTCGTATTCATTGCTTAGTTCATCGATAATGGGGCCAACCATTCGACAAGGTCCGCACCAAGCTGCCCAAAAATCAACTAAAACAGGTTTGTCGGATTTTAATACTACTTGTTCAAAACTAGCATCTGTAATTTCTAAAGCCATAACTAATATTTTAAATAGGTTACAAAAATAGGTTTTTTATTTGGTCAAGATACCTAAAAATATTGCCAAAATTTATAGTTAAATAGGGAATTCTAATCGGTTTAATTTAACTTAAAGTGAATGTTGTTGTCTTCAAGCTCAGTGAGCAATTCTGGTGAGATATTTATTTTCTTTTT
>JASFWO010000100.1:0-4059 GCA_050049275.1 Flavobacteriaceae bacterium
AATTTCAGCGGCATTGGCAGGCTTAACACTTCCTCCGTAAAGAATAGATACGGATTGTGCGCAGTCATTTCCATATTGATCTACCAATAACTGACGTATAAAAGCATGCATCTCTTGAGCTTGTTCGGGGCTGGCAGTTTCACCAGTTCCAATAGCCCAAACAGGCTCATAAGCCAAAACGATGTGTTCCCATGATTCTGCAGGTAAATCAAATAAAGCATTACGCAATTGGCTTTCGACTAAATCAAAATGCTTGTTTTGTTGACGATCCGATAATTCTTCCCCAAAACAAAAGATAACTTCCAAATTATTTTTCAAGGCTGCTTGAACTTTTTCTGCCAAAAGCGAATCGTTTTCACCAAAGTACGCTCTGCGTTCAGAATGTCCCAAAATAACGTGCTGGACGCCCACACCTAACAACATAGATGCAGAGATTTCACCTGTAAATGCGCCACTTTCGGCTTGATGCATGTTTTGGGCGGCCACACCTATACGGCTGCCGTTAGTTGCCTGAGCGGCTTGTAATAAATGAATAGAAGTTGGGGCTATAATAACTTCCACATTAGGGTCTAGGTCTTGTTCAAGTAGTTCTTCAATAAGAGCGTCCGTTTCGGTCGCTGTTTTGTTCATTTTCCAGTTTCCTGCAACAATATGCTTTTTCATATAACGAGTTTTTAAGTTGATTTAATTTTAGGATCTAAATAAATATAAATTTGATCGACTAAGAGGTTGATTAAGATAAACAGAGATGACACGGTCAAAACAGAACCCATAAGTACTGGTACATCCAATACGTTCAAAGCATTGACAATTTCTTTGCCGATTCCATTCCAACCAAAAATATATTCTACAAAAACAGCTCCTGCGAGCATGCTGGCAAACCAACCAGACAGAGCCGTTACCACAGGGTTCAGTGCATTTTTAAGAACATGACGCCAAAGCACTTGTGCTTCCGTTAGACCTTTGGCACGTGCAGTCCTTACATAATCTCGGTTCCATTCGTCTAGCAATGCATTTCGCATCAATTGGGTAACTACGGCAAGTGGACGAATACCTAGTACCAAAGAAGGTAAAATCAAATTTTTCCATGAGATATGATATGAAGTACCCATATCGTCTAATTCATACAAACTTCCTGTCATATTCAAGCCTGTGTAAGACTGTAGTAAAAATCCAAAAATCCAAGCCGCTAGAATTGCACTGAAGAAAGAGGGAGTACTCATTCCGATGGTGCTAACCCACTGTATCAATCGATCGAGCCAGGTATTGACACGTATGGCAGAGAGGACACCCAGCAGCAGCCCCAAAATGATTGCGATTAGCAAGGCAGCTATGGCCAAAACTACAGTATTTGGCAAGGTATCGGCAATAATTTGACTTACACCCATATCGTTTTTTTGGTAGGAATCGCGCAAATATGGCCACTTAATCACCAAAGCTTTGGATTGAAAATCAAGAAGGGGTATGTAATGATAGTTTCCTGTATCCAAGCTATTAAAACCACCCCCTTTGGGGTGCCAAGAAACGGGGCTTAAGTCATTCAGATAGCTCGTATATTGCTTGAATATGGGTTGATCAAAACCATATTTTTTTTGAATCAATGCCAGCTCTTCACTGTTTTCGTTTTGACCCAGCATCATCTGAGCAGGGTCACCAGGCATCACAGAAAACAAAAAGAAAATTACCGTAGCAACACCCCAAAGGGTGGCAAAAACAGTAAGGAGTTTTTTTAGTATTCTCATATGGCCTCCATATGGATCAGGGCGAACAAGGCGTAATTTATCATGTCTTGATAATTGGCTTCCAACCCTTCACTAACCAATGTTTTTCCATCGTTGTCTTCGATTTGCTTAACTCTTAGTAATTTTTGTAAAATCAGGTCGGTTAGCGAACTCACTCTCATATCACGCCAAGCCTCGCCATAGTCATGGTTTTTTGCCTCCATTAAGGCTTTGGTTTGGGCCAACTGGTGTGTGTAGTGGTTCATAACTGTTTCAGCATCCATATCAGGTTGTTCAGCAACTCCTTGTTCGAGCTGAATGATTGCCATAACACAGTAATTGACAATTCCAATAAATTCTGACACTTGTCCCTCTTCAACCTTTTGAGTTTTGTTTTTCTGCAAGGTTCGTATCCGCTGGGCTTTTATAAAAATCTGATCTGTTAAGGAGGGTGTTCTTAAAATACGCCATGCGCAACCATAATCGTGCATTTTCTTTTCAAATAAAGCTTGGCAAAGTGCCACAGCAGCGTTGTATTGTTGGCTGGTCTTGGACAAGGTTTAAACTTTTGCGTAAATTTCGGTCAAATTTAATCATTTCTTATCTTATTTTCCTGACGAATTTATGTTTAGCCTGAACTGCAACGGACGACTTGTCAATCTCGACCAGCCCAAAATTATGGGTATTCTCAATGTGACCCCAGATTCATTTTTTGACGGAGGTCAGTTTGAAAACATTGAACTGCTTGTGCAACAAGCGACAAAGCTGATCGATGAAGGTGCTGATTTTTTGGATATTGGCGGTGCGAGCTCAAAGCCTGGAGCAATTCCTGTTCCGGAAAAGGAAGAATTGCAGCGAGTATTACCTGCCATACAAGCTGTCTTAGACAAACATCCAGATGCGATAGTTTCCATTGACACAACTAGGAGTCGTGTAGCAACAGAAGCTGTAAAGGCGGGAGCGATGCTTGTCAATGATATTTCTGCTGGAAACTCAGACTCCAAAATGCTTGAGGTTGTTGGTGATTTGGGAGTCCCATACATTGCTATGCACATGCAAGGAACCCCACAAAACATGCAAAACAACCCACAATACAAAAATGTATGGATCGAGATCCAACAATTGTTGGCTCAAACCATTGAAAAAGCTTACAGCAAAGGTATTGATGATGTAATTATCGACCCTGGGTTTGGGTTCGGAAAGACGGTTTACCACAATTTTGAACTCTTAAAACACCTTGAAGAATTTCGCCATCTGAACACCCCTATTCTCGTAGGACTTTCAAGAAAATCTATGATACAAAAAGTTCTTGGTGTGTCCGCTCAAGAGGCTCTTCATGGCAGTTCTGTTTTACACACCCTGGCACTCTCCAAAGGTGCTCATATACTTCGCGTACACGATGTAAAAGAAGCAAAAGAGGTGGTGCAACTGGTGAATCAAGTACATAAGCCTGAAAAAAGAATTGATTCAAAAACATAGGTCGTTCCAATTTTAGTAGTTTTATAAAAAATTTAATTTGAATCCACTCGACTTTCTTGACATCCGCATCATTGATATTTTAGATATTGTATTGGTAGCCATCTTGCTTTACTATGTATACAGATTGGTCAAAGGAACTGCAGCTATCAATATATTTATAGGCATTGTGATTGTCTATCTGATATGGAAGGTTACTGATGTATTACAAATGAAGGTCCTTAGTAATATTTTAGGTGGGTTTATCAGTGTTGGAGTTTTTGCATTGATTGTTGTTTTTCAGCAGGAAATCAGAAAGTTGTTGTTATTGGTGGGGTCTTCAAATCTGGCCAATCGCAGAAACATCAAACGTTATTGGAATTTTATCACTAATAAGCGTGTTTCTCAAAACAATGTTGCGGATCGATTGGTCAAAGCATGTGCGCAGCTCAGCACCCATAAAGTAGGTGCATTGATGGTTTTAGAGCGCAATACCAGTATGGATTTTGTGAGAACCACAGGCGACGAAGTAGATATGGAGGTTTCTGTACCCGTTCTAGAAAGTATTTTTTTTAAGGGAGGACCCTTGCACGATGGAGCGATCATCATTGATCACAACCGGATTACTGCGGCGCGTGTCGCACTTCCGCTCAGCGACCAAAAAAACATTCCATCTAGGTACGGACTGCGCCACAGGGCTGCTTTGGGAATTACAGAAAAAACAGATGCTACAGCTTTAGTAGTTTCTGAGGAAACTGGCAACATTTCATATCTAAAGAATGGAGAGTTTGTGTCCTTTGATTCCCATGAACAACTGCAAGAAATCATTGATGAAGATCTCAGTTAGGCAATTTCTTCTTTCTTACTAAACTGTACTTCGTAA
>JASFWO010000046.1:0-6670 GCA_050049275.1 Flavobacteriaceae bacterium
CAATTTGTAACTTTGACGCCGTATGGCAAATGAGAAAGTTCATATTTTTGACACAACCCTCAGAGACGGGGAACAGGTTCCCGGCTGCAAACTAAACACTGAACAAAAGCTGCTCATAGCAACGCGTCTCGATCAAATGGGAGTAGATGTGATTGAAGCAGGTTTCCCTATTTCTAGTCCAGGTGATTTTAGTTCTGTACAAGAAATTACCAAAATTGTAAAAAATGCTACCGTCTGTGGACTCACCCGAGCTGTTCAAAAAGATATTGATGTAGCTGCTGAAGCCCTGGCTTTGGCCAAAAGACCCAGAATACACACAGGTATTGGAACTTCAGATTCACATATTCAACATAAATTCAACGCTACTAGAGAGCAAATCATAGAACGTGCTACTGCTGCTGTTAGCCATGCAAAAAAATACGTTCAAGATGTTGAATTTTATGCAGAAGATGCTGGTAGAACCGACAACGATTTTTTGGCTCAGGTATGTGAAGCTGTCATTAAAGCTGGAGCAACCGTATTAAACATCCCTGATACAACAGGATACTGTCTTCCCGAGGAATATGGTGCCAAAATCAAGTATCTAGTTGACAATGTTCGTGGTATTGAAAAAGCAACCTTGTCTTGTCATTGTCATAATGACCTAGGTTTGGCCACAGCTAACTCAATCGCTGGGGCCGTTAATGGTGCACGCCAAATAGAATGTACAATCAACGGAATTGGTGAAAGAGCTGGCAACACCTCTTTAGAAGAAGTAGTGATGATTATACAACAGCATCCTGGTTTAAATTTGACCACAGATATCAACACTCAACTATTGTATGATACTTCTCAAATGGTTTCTGAAGCCATGGGTATGTACGTACAACCCAACAAAGCTATTGTAGGTGCCAACGCATTTGCTCACAGTTCTGGCATCCATCAAGATGGAGTTATTAAGAACCGAGAAACATACGAGATTATCAACCCACATGATGTAGGAGTAGAAACTTCTGCCATTGTGTTAACTGCACGAAGTGGGCGTGCTGCTCTAGCTTACCGTGCTAAAAACATAGGCATCGAGCTGACAAAACTCCAACTTGATAAAGTTTATGAACAGTTTTTGCACTTTGCCGATGCAAAAAAAGAAATTAACGACGAAGATATACCACGCATCGTCGAAGCAGCCAACATAAATTCAATCTAACAAACGTATTTTATGGGAAAAACTCTTTTTGACAAGGTTTGGGATAGCCATGTTGTGGATCGAATTAAAGATGGTCCAGACATATTGTATATCGACAAGCATTTGATTCATGAAGTTACCAGCCCACAGGCTTTTTCTGAGCTTAAGAACAGGAACATTCCTGTCTTTAGACCAAATCAGATTATAGCGACCGCAGACCACAATGTTCCTACACTCAATCAGCACCTACCCATACAAGACGCTTTGTCAAGAAAACAGGTGGCTCAGCTGAATGAAAATTGCGTGGAGCATGGTATCGAATTGTATGGCTTAGGACACCCATACCAAGGAATCGTCCATGTGATAGGACCTGAATTAGGGATTACCCAACCTGGAATGACCATGGTCTGTGGTGATAGTCACACATCAACACATGGAGCATTTGGGTCGATTGCTTTTGGGATCGGAACAAGTCAAGTTGCACAAGTTTTTGCGAGTCAGTGTCTCTTAGTTGACAAACCCAAAAGCATGCGTATTACTGTAAATGGACAATTGAGTCCAGGGGTACATCCGAAAGACGTAGTTTTGTATATCATCGCGCAATTGGGAACAGATGCTGGTACTGGGCACTTTGTTGAATTTGCTGGATCTGTATTCGAGCAGATGAGTATAGAAGGCAGAATGACCGTCTGTAATATGAGTATAGAAATGGGCGCCCGAGGTGGTATGATTGCCCCTGACGAAACCACCTATAGCTATGTAAGGGGAAAAGAGTTTGCACCAAAAGGTGTTGATCTTGATCAAAAAATCGCATACTGGAAAACACTACCCTCTGACAATGACGCACAATTTGATCAAGAATATCATTTTGAAGCATCAAACATTCGTCCTATGGTCACTTATGGCACCAACCCAGGCATGGGGATAGGTATCGGAGAAACAATTCCAAATGAGTCTGGAGCTTCCTTCGAAAAATCCTTATCCTACATGGGGTTCAAGAAAGGGGATTCTTTAGAAAACCTCCCTATCAATTATGTTTTTATAGGAAGTTGCACCAACTCTCGAATAGAAGATTTTAGAGCTGCATCTGAATATATTAAAGGAAAACAAAAAGCACCCAACGTTCACGCACTCATTGTTCCAGGTTCTCAACAAGTAGCCAAACAAATCGAAGAAGAGGGGCTTAAAGATGTGTTTGAAGCGGCTGGTTTCGAGATTCGCCAAGCAGGATGCTCTGCTTGTTTAGCGATGAATGAAGATAAGATTCCCTCTGGGGAGTATTGTGTTTCTACATCAAACCGAAACTTTGAAGGAAGACAAGGGCCAGGTTCTAGAACAATTTTAGCAAGCCCCATTACAGCGGCAGCGGCAGCCGTCGAAGGAAAAATAGTTGATTGCACACAAATTTGATATGGAAATATTTGAAAAGCTAAACACCCAAGCGGTACCACTAAACATCGAAAACGTAGACACCGACCAAATCATACCTGCTAGGTTTTTAAAAGCTACAGATCGAAATGGATTTGGAGACAACCTTTTTAGAGACTGGCGTTACGACTCAAACAATCAACCCATTGAAGAGTTTGTACTCAACAACCCAGATTTTTCAGGAAAAATATTGGTTGCTGGAAACAATTTTGGTTGCGGATCAAGTCGTGAGCATGCGGCTTGGGCATTGACTGACTATGGTTTTAAGGTTGTGATTTCTAGTTTTTTTGCGGATATATTTAAGGGCAATGCATTAAACAACGGTTTGCTGCCGATTCAAGTAAGCCCTGAAGTGCTAGCAAATATCTTTGAAGTTTTAGAAGAAAATCCGAAAGCTTCTTTTATTGTTGATCTAAAGGCGCAAAAACTTCTAATTGAAAATATTGAAGTTGAAATTGATTTTGAAATCAACAACTACAAAAAGACTTGTTTACTAAATGGGTATGACGACATCGACTACTTAGTGAGTCAAAAAGAAAAAATCAGTCAATTCGAAAACTTGAAAAATGCATAAAAAAATTGCCGTGTTATCTGGAGATGGCATTGGACCAGAGGTAGTTTCTGAAGCTATTAAAGTCCTCAACAGTGTTTCTGAAAAGTTTGGACATACTTTTGAATATGAACATGCTTTGGTAGGTGCTATAGCCATTGACAAAACCGGAGACCCCTTACCTGATGAAACCCTTAAAGTGTGTACCTCAAGTGATGCAGTTCTTTTTGGAGCCATCGGTGACCCGAAGTACGACAACAATCCTGATGCTAAAGTTCGACCCGAACAAGGACTGTTGGCGTTGCGCAAATCACTAAACTTGTTCAGCAACATACGTCCAGTGAAAGCTTATGATTCACTGATTGACAGATCCCCTCTTAAAGAGGATCGAATTAGCGGAACAGATTTTGTAATCTATCGTGAGTTGACAGGAGGTATTTATTTTGGTAAAAAAATGCTGTCAGAAGATGGAAAAACAGCATCAGATTTGTGTTTATACACTCAAAGTGAAATTGAACGCATTGCTCACATGGCTTTTAAGGCAGCTCGAAACAGGAGAAATAAAATGACTTTGATAGACAAAGCCAATGTACTCGAATCGTCGCGTCTTTGGAGACGTGTCGTGACAGAACTGCATCAAAGTGATTACGCAGATGTAGATCTTGATTATCTTTTTGTAGACAATGCTGCCATGCAGATGATTCTTAATCCAGCTCAGTTTGATGTTATTTTGACAGAAAATATGTTTGGTGATATCATTTCGGATGAAGGAAGTGTCATTGGAGGATCCATTGGTTTACTTGCTTCAGCCTCTATAGGAGGTCAATATGCAATGTTTGAACCCATTCATGGTTCATTCCCACAGGGTACCGGAAAAGGTATTGCCAATCCAATTGCGACCATTCTTTCTGCCGCAATGATGCTCGATCATTTCTCTTTGAATGAGGAAGCTGAAGCTGTTAGAACAGCTGTTGATAAGGCGTTGCAAAATGGAGTGTGTACTCCAGAAATCAACGCGGATGGTCAATACACAACTTCAGATGTAGGAGACTACATAAGTAAATCAATCACATAAAAAAAGAGGCCATTGGCCTCTTTTTTCTTTATAAGCTTTAGCTTTTATTTGTCATCGCTCATCTTCTTTTTAAGATCCGCTAAGACGTCTAAATCACCAAGAGTAGAAACTTCATTTTGTTTAGCGGCTTTTTTCTTAGCCTTTTTAAAGTTTTCTTCTTCCATGGCTTTAAAGACTGCACTGTGAGACAGCACGACACGCTTGTAATCCTTGCTAAATTCAATTACTTTGAATTCAGCAGATTCACCTTTGGTCAACTTACTACCATCTTCCTTTTCAAGGTGACGGTTTGGAACAAAAGCCGTAATGTCTTCATTAAGTACTACCGTAGCACCTTTGTCAACAACTGCTTCAATTTGACCTTCTATAACAGTACCTTCAGCAAATTGCTTTGTGTATTTATCCCAAGGGTTTTCTTGAACTTGTTTGTGTCCCAAACTCAATTTTCTACCCTCAACATCTAGTTCCAGTACAACAACTTCAAGTTCCTGATCTACAGAAACTACTTCTGATGGGTGTTTCACCTTTTTGGTCCAAGACAAGTCTGAAATATAAATCAGACCGTCAATACCTTCTTCGAGTTCAACAAACACACCAAAGTTTGTAAAGTTTCTGATGATTCCTTTGTGTTTAGACCCCACGGGATATTTTGCTGTAATGTCGGTCCAAGGATCTTGAGAAAGTTGCTTGATACCAAGTGACATCTTACGCTCGTCTCTATCCAAAGTTAAAATCTGAACTTTAATCTCATCACCTACTTTCACAAAATCTTGAGCAGAGCGCAAATGCGTACTCCAAGACATTTCTGAAACGTGTACTAAACCTTCTACACCAGGAGCAACTTCAACAAAAGCTCCGTAATCGGCAATGACAGCTACTTTACCTTCAACAACATCCCCTTCTTTGAGGTCTTCGCTAAGTGCTTCCCATGGATGCTGGCTAAGCTGCTTTACCCCTAATTGAATACGAGATTTATCATCATCAAAATCTAAAATAACTACGTTCAGGCTCTGATCGAGTTCTAAAATTTCACTCGGGTGATTGATACGATTCCAAGAAAGATCTGTGATATGTACCAATCCGTCAACACCCCCTAGGTCGATAAAGACTCCGTAAGAAGTAATGTTTTTGACAACACCCTCTAAAACTTGACCTTTTTCAAGCTGACCGATGATCTCTTTTTTCTGTTCTTCGATATCAGCCTCAATGAGTGCTTTATGAGATACGACAACGTTTTTGAATTCATGATTGATTTTTACAATCTTAAATTCCATGTTTTTATTTACATATTGATCGTAATCACGGATGGGCTTGACATCAATTTGAGAACCAGGTAAAAAGGCCTCAATGCCAAAAACATCAACAATCATACCTCCTTTGGTACGACATTTTACATATCCAGTAACAACTTCTCCTTTGTCATGAGCTTCATTAACACGATCCCATGCTTTGATGACACGTGCTTTTCTATGAGAAAGAATAAGTTGACCTGTTTTGTCTTCGCGTACATCTACAATCACTTCCACAGAATCACCAACCTTAAGATCAGGATTGTAACGGAATTCATTTAGTGATATAACACCTTCGGACTTAGCATTGATATCAATGATGGCTTCTCGGTCAGTCATATGAACAACCGATCCCTCAATGACATCTGTATGCTGAGTATCAACAAAATTTTCCTGAACGAGTTTTTCAAACTCAGCTAATTTTTTGTCTTGGACAGTTTCAATACCTTCTTCATATTTATTCCAATCAAAACTTGCTAAAAACTCTTCAGGAGTGGGAGTTGGGGTGGTAGAGTCTTCAGATTCTACTTTGTTTTCTTGAAGCGCAACCTCTTGGTCTTGTGCTTCGTCGTTTACATGCTCTTCAGCCATGTGTAATGTATTTGTATTCTGTTGATTTGAAAACGAGGTGCATACAACAGAAGGGTTTTGTTTATCGAATCTCTAAGGCTTTTTTTCTTTCAGCACCTTCCTTAGGGAGCGCAAAAGTAAGTTCTTTTACGCAGTTCAACAAATATTGTGAGAGATATTAATCTAGTCTCTTTTGAATATGATCAATTGCGATATTGAGCAAATGATCTTCAGAAGCATCTTCTGAATTTAGTTCAATCGCATCAACGGGCTTAATCAGTGGAGAATCTTTCCTTGTAGAATCAATAGCGTCTCGTTTGGCTAAGTTTTGAAATACTGCTTTTGGAGATACTTGCTCGCCCTTGTCTCTTAACTCGCGAAATCGTCTGACAGCTCTTGTTTCTGCAGAGGCAACCAAATAAAACTTCATCTCCGCATCTGGGAACACCACGCTACCAATATCTCTTCCGTCCATTACAACACCCCCTTCAAGACCTAGTTCTCTTTGTTTGGCGACTAAGAATTTTCTGAAAATAGGTTCTTTAGCAATGGTACTCACATGATCTGCAACTTCCATTGATCTGATCTCATCT
>JASFWO010000091.1:0-4336 GCA_050049275.1 Flavobacteriaceae bacterium
GTTCGTCTCGGTCAGAAAGTACTTCTTTTCTGTTTCCGGTGGATTTAACTTGTACTATCGGACCTTTATCAATAAACAAACCTGCCATATCAACAACCGTTTGCAAAGAGCCCCCGCCATTAAAACGCAAGTCCATTACGATGCCTTCTACCCCTGCTGATTTTAGTTTAGCAATCTCTTTGCTAACATCTTGTGCAGCATTGCGCTCCTTGTAATCTTTGAAGTCAATATAAAACTTTGGCAAATGAATCAGACCATATTTCTTTCCTGATTTGTTTATCACAGAGGATCTTGCATAGGTCTCCTCTAACACTACTACATCACGCACCACAGGGATTACCTCGACAGTACCTTCTACTTTTTTGATGGTCAAGTAAACCGTCGATCCTTTGGGACCTTTGATTAGCTTGATGGCATCATCAAGGCGCATGCCTCGAATGTCTACAGCCGTTCCTTCTTCTTGACGTACCAGTTGTATCTCGTCACCAACTTCTAAGAGTTGGTCACGCCAAACGGGGCCTCCTGTGATGATATCGACAATCTTGATAGATTGATCTCGCTTTGACAACCGAGCACCTATCCCTTCAAACTTACCTGACATGCTCATGTCAAATCGGTCTTTGTCCTCAGGAGCGTAATAATTGGTATGGGGGTCAAACTGTAAAACAAATGCATTGAGATAAGAAGCAAACCAGTCTTTTCGTTCCAGATCGTCCATAATATCAAAGAAGTTTTCCATGTTATTGCGGGTCACTGCTCGGGACTCTTCTTCAAGGTCTTCAAAAGTTTTGGGAATGTATGAAGCATCTTGTTCTGCCTTTTTTTCATCCTCATTGATTTTGTCATACAAAACACTCAAAGTAGACAACTTGAGTTGTTGACGCCATTTTTCTCGGCGCTGAGTTAGGGTAGCCGGAAAGGATTGTTGCTCATAATTCAAATCTATAACCTCATCTTTATCAAAGACAAAAGCTTGCTCTAAAAGACTTGGGAACATCTGTTCTACTTCTTGCATTCGCTGGGTAAGACGTTCAAAAGTGCGTTTAAAAAAATCAATTTCTATGTTTTTTAACTGATCATCAATGCGGTACTTGTATCGTTCGAACTCTTTGAAGTCACTTTGTAAAAAGAAGCGTTTCTGACCATCAATAGCGTCTAAGTATTCGTGAAAAACTTGCTCTGAAAGGTCGTCATTCAGTGTTTTAGCATCAAAGTGACCTCTATCTAAGACATAAGAAATCAACTCAATCAGCAGTCGATCTTTATCCGGATTGTTAAAAGTTTTGGAAAAGGGGGTAGCTAGAGCAGACCAGACAAATAAGGCAACAGCAGCTACGACAATTGTGATAGAGGCGTTCTTTTTCATTTTTTTATAAACTAAATTGTAGGCGCATAAATATAAGTATTAATTACTAACAGACTTGAAGGTATTAATGCATTTTGAATTCTTTACTTTTGCACAAATATCAGGCCATGAATAAAAAACCTTTGATATTGGTGACCAATGATGATGGCATCAGCGCGCCAGGGCTTCGAACGCTTATCAAAGTAATGAACACCATAGGTGAAGTTGTGGTTGTCGCTCCCGACAGTCCTCAGTCTGGGATGGGACATGCAATTACGATCAATAGCACTCTGCGATGTACCAAAGTAGATTTAGACGGGGGTCCTCAAAAAGAATACGCTTGTTCTGGAACTCCAGCGGACTGTGTAAAACTTGGGGTTCACGAACTTCTTGACAGAAAGCCCGACCTTTGTGTTTCAGGAATCAATCACGGATCCAATGCAGCCATCAATGTCATCTACTCAGGCACTATGAGTGGCGCCATAGAGGCTGGTATAGAAGGCATCCCTGCCATTGGGTTTTCCTTACTAGACTATCGTTGGGACGCAGATTTTGATCAAATCACCTCCTATGTGGAAGAGATTGTGCGAAACGCACTGAACCACGGAATCCCCGAGGGTGTGGTTTTAAATGTCAACTTCCCCAAAAAACCAAAAAGCGAAATCAAGGGTGTAAAAATCTGTCGTCAAGCAAAAGCCTACTGGATTGAAGAATTTGACAAGCGAAAAGACCCTCAAGGCAAAGAGTACTACTGGCTAACAGGTGAATTTATTAACGATGACAAGGGCGAAGACACAGACCAATGGGCTTTGGACAATGGCTATGTGTCTGTCGTGCCAACACAGTTCGACCTCACTGCACACCATCATATCCAAAAACTCAACACATGGTCTTTTTCAGACGACTAAGTTCAGGGCTTATCGGTTGGCTGTTGGGACTTATCGTTCCTTTGGGAACCCTTTTGTTGATGATTCATTTTTGTATAGAAGGACCATGGGCATATAAAATGAGCGCCTTAGAAACCCAAGACCGTATGGGTACTTGGATCAGCCTGAGTGCCATTCCCAACTTACTTATGTTCGCTTTTTGGATTCGAAAAAAAAAAGACAAAGCCGCCCAAGGGGTGCTCGGCGCCACTTTTTTTTGGGCCATAGTCACACTATTTTATACTTTTAATTGATGAAGTATTATGTAATTTCAGGGGAAGCATCGGGGGATTTACACGGATCCAACCTAATCAAAGCGTTAAAAAAATTAACGCCAGATCTACACATCCGTGCATGGGGTGGCGACAAAATGCAGGCTTCAGGTGCTGAGGTTGTTAAGCACTACAAAGACTTGGCTTTTATGGGCTTTTTAGAAGTTGCGCTCAACATACGTACCATTTTAGGAAATCTGCGTTTTTGTAAAAAAGACATCTTAGATTTTCAGCCTGACGCACTGATTCTTATTGACTACCCAGGATTTAATATGCGTATTGCTCGTTGGGCCAAGCAAAGAGGCATTCCTGTGCACTATTACATTATGCCACAAGTTTGGGCATGGAAGGAGAGTCGTGTCAAAGATCTGGCGAGAGACACCGATTTTCGCTATGCTATTTTGCCATTTGAACTTGATTTTTTTGAAAAAAAACACAATCTAAATGTCGATTTTGTAGGACATCCCCTGCTAGATGCCATACAATCAAAACAAGACCCCGATTCTATCAACATACGAAAGCAAATCGAAATTGCTAACGACAAACCCATTATCGCCTTATTGCCTGGAAGTCGGAAGCAAGAAATCAAAAAATTATTGCCAGTCATGCAGTCCCTTCAAAGCCGATTCCCATCACATGTTTTAGTCGTGGCCGCAACTCCGCATCACCCCATCGATTTTTATAAAAAATTAGCTCCCAATTTGCCCATTGTAGTTGGGCAAACTTATGCACTCTTATCGGTTGCCCAAGCGGCATTGGTAACCAGCGGTACAGCGACCTTAGAAACGGCGCTGTTTAAAATCCCTCAGGTCGTTTGTTATAAAACCAGTTGGTTGAGTTTTGCCATTGCCAAGCGCGTAGTCAAATTGGCCTATATTTCACTGGTCAACCTGATTATGGACAAAAAAGTAGTGGCTGAACAAATCCAAAGCGAATGCACCCCATACGATCTAGAAACCGCCCTATCACATATCTTGTCCGATGAAGGGCGCTCGCAAATTCTTGTTGATTATGAAACATTGCACCAAAAACTTGGAGGTGGTGGAGCGAGTCAAACCACTGCAGAACTCATTTATAAACGTACCCGTGAAAACTAGAATTCTACTTATTGGGCTGTTGTCGCTTTTCTTAGTGGGTTGTGGCGCACGAAAGAAAGGCAAGAAAATGAAACCTCGTGACGGGGTTGTCTACTACGCAAAAGAGTATATGGGCACCCCCTATCGTTTGGGCGGAAACACCACTGCCGGAATCGACTGTTCAGGTCTGATTCACAAGGCTTATCAAAAGCAAGGAATCCGCATACCACGTACGGTAGATGAACTCCGAAAAGAAGGCAAACGCATCTCTAAAGACCGTGCAAAACCTGGTGACATATTGTTCTTTAGAACTTCAAAAAAACGAAAACTCACCCATGCTGGGATTGTCGTGGGATTCAAAAGAGATGAACCCCTTTTTATTCATGCCTCCTCCTCCAGAGGGGTTATGATTTCTTCGATGCGGGAAGGTTATTGGAACAAAGCCTATGCCCAAACCAGAAGGTTGTTAAAATAAGGTTTTTTATAACTTTAACACATGTCCCCACTTGCCTACTGCACCCTCTTTTGGGTGACTGGATTGTTTCTATACCCATATATCGACCTACCACCTTTTGGATGGTGTTGGGGACTGATGATGCTGGCGTATTTTTTTCATAAAAAAGGGTTACGCTGGGGTTTTATAGTTTGCCTATCAGTATGCAGTATTTGGGGTGGTTATTTTCATGCAAGTCTCCACAATCCTCACTTAGATAAAAA
>JASFWO010000047.1:0-6634 GCA_050049275.1 Flavobacteriaceae bacterium
ATAGTTCAAAAGAAGTTCTGGAAGGGATAAAAAGAGCCACTGGCAAAAAACCTTCTTTTGTAGAGCTTGATCTCAAAAACAAATCCGAAGTAACAAAACTTTTTAAGGATCATAACATTCAAGGCATCATCCACTTTGCAGCTTTTAAAGCAGTGGGTGAAAGCGTCCATAAACCCATTGAGTACTACGAAAACAACACGGTTCCCCTACTCAATCTGTTACTAGAGATAAAAAAATCGGAACGAAAAATTCCATTTATTTTTAGTTCTTCTTGCACGGTCTACGGAAAGGCCGATACACTGCCCATCATAGAAGAAGAGCCTATCAAACCAGCTCAATCTCCATACGGGAATACAAAACAGATTGGTGAAGAGATTTTATTGGATGCCACTCAAGCCCTTGAAAATCTAAACGTGATTTCATTGCGGTATTTTAACCCGATTGGAGCACACCCCTCCAACGAAATTGGAGAACTTCCCTTAGGAACTCCTCAAAACTTAGTTCCTTTTATTACCCAAACTGCGATTGGCCTACACAAACAACTCACCGTTTTTGGCAATGACTATCCCACGCCAGACGGAACATGTGTCAGAGACTACATCCATGTAGTAGATTTGGCCAATGCTCACATCGCAGCTTTAGAGAGACTTAAAAGTCAATCAGGTGATGGTTCATATGAGGTTTTTAATCTGGGAACAGGCTCAGGGAATTCTGTGCTAGAAGTGATCGCAAGTTTTGAAAGAGTTTCTGGTCGAAAGCTTAACTATACAATTGGCCCTCGAAGAAATGGAGACGTTGTTGCTGCGTATGCCGACACACAAAAAGCAGAAAAAGTATTGGGGTGGAAAGCCAAGCAAACCTTAGATCAAGCCATTGCGTCGGCTTGGACATGGGAGCAAAAAATCAGATCCTAAGAAGCTCGATTCCAAAAAAATACCATTTATTTCTTTAGAGTTGATGGTGTTTTTATTTCTAATAAAAATCAGAAATCACCATTTGACAATTTTTTTTGTTTTATTTCCCCATAAATATTCAGACATTACTATTCAATCCAAATCAAAAAAATTTGTGTCATGTCTGAAACCATACATGATCGATTAATGCAAATCATCAAACGCGAAGAAATGTCTGTCGCAGCTTTTGAACGCGCATTAAACGTGGGAAGAAATTCAATTTCTACTTCTATACGCAAAAATGCCTCGGTCAATCATGAAGTAATTCAAAAAATTGCCAAACATTTTCCACATTACTCAATTGAATGGTTAATTCTTGGAAACCAAAGCAAAAGGAGCATAGAAACAAATAGATTGTCCGTAGAAGTTTTTAGAGTTTTTGAGGCATGGCAGGCAGAACGCGACAAAATTTCTTTGCATAAATAAGCCTAGACATGAGTTTGTTATTCAAAAAAAGACACATCTAGAGCTTCTAATGATATTGTTTTTTGAGTACCTGTAAGCATATTTTTTAATACCCCTTGACCTTTTTCAAATTCTTCAGAACCCACTGTCAACACATATGGAATCCCAAGCTTATCAGCATAATGAAACTGTTTCTTGAGCCTGGCGGAGTTTGGATACACTGTAATATTCACACCCGATGAACGTAAACGATTTAAAAAAGGCATCAATTGAGTAATCATTTCTTGATCAAACTGAACCACCATCAAATGTATTGGTGATGCCAAATGACTGGGAAACAACCGTAATTCCTCTAAGACCAAATAAAGTCGGTCTAAACCAAAAGAAACCCCAATTCCGCTCATATCGGAAAGACCAAAAGTGCTTGTCAGGTCATCATAACGACCTCCGGCGGCAATGGTTCCAACTTTGACTTGTTTAGGAGGAGCCAACTCAAAAATAGCACCTGTGTAATAATCCAACCCTCTTGCTAGGGTCCAATCAAAATCTACTTTTAAAGAATTTAAGGATGCTGTTGAAAACAAAAAACGCATCTCATCAAAAGCGGCACTAGAAGTACCGTCTGGGTCAATAAGCTCGGCCAACATATCAATCTTCTGACTCGGAGTCATAGAGGCGCTTTCTGAAGCACGAAGTTTTTCAACAACAGCGGTCGTAAAACCTTCCTCTTTCAAGCTTTTAATCACACCATCCCAACCAATTTTATCAAGTTTATCTAATATGATAAGAAAACTTGCAACTCTATCCTCGGCGCCAGATTGTTGCGCCAGAAGACTTAATATCTCTCTATGGTTAATTCTTAAAGTACAGTCCTTTAATCCTAAATCAGTAAAGACCGCATCAAAAAGCTGAACAAATTCTAGTTCAACCAAGCGACTGTCAGAGCCAATCACATCCGCATCGCACTGGGTAAACTCTTGAAACCTTCCGTGTTGTGGACGATCGGCTCTCCAAACAGACTGTATCTGGTATCGCTTAAAAGGAAATTGTATGTCGTTTTGGTGTTGAGCTACAAAACGTGCTAAAGGCACCGTGAGATCATAGCGCAAGGCTTTTTCAGATAAAGAATTAGAAAAAAGTGCTAGCTGACCTTCAGATAAAGCGTTGAGGTCGGCTTTTTTTACTTTTTCTCCCGAATTAAGTACCTTAAAAACCAATCGATCCCCTTCATCACCATATTTACCCAATAATACCTCTCGCCGTTCCATGGCAGGGGTTTCTATGGGAAGGAAACCAAATTTTTCAAATTGGTTTCTAATGGTTTGAATCAGATAAGTGCGTTTGGCGACTTCATGAGGAAGAAAGTCACGCATGCCCTTGGGTGTGCTTGGTTTTTGCGCCATGTGGCTAAATTTAATGCAAATATCTTGTTTTTACATAAAAAAAGCCGCATCTGATGCGGCTTGTGTTTTTTAAGGAAGAAATTGTTATTCTTCAGCAGCCTTTACAACTTCAAAGTCTAAGTTGGCACTAACTTCTCTGTGCAGGCGAATGTTAGCAGTGTATTTACCAAGGCGTTTGACAGTACTTCCGGCCAACTTGATAAACTTTTTATCTACATCGTGACCAGCCTTTGACAAAGCTTCAGATAGATCTGCAGTACCTACGGAACCAAAAAGTTTGTCACCAGCTCCCGCTTTGGCAGCGATTTTAAGTTCTAATGCAGTTAGCTTTTTAGACAATGCTTGAGCATCATCAACCATCTTTTTTTCCTTGAAGGCACGTTGTTTTAGGTTTTCGGCCAATACTTTTTTGGCAGAGGGAGTTGCTAAAATAGCCAACCCTTGGGGTATGAGAAAATTGCGACCATATCCGTTCTTGACATTCACAACATCATCCTTGAAGCCGAGGTTTTCTACGTCTTGTTTTAGTATCAATTCCATAGCGCTCTTACTTTAAAAGGTCTCCAACATAAGGCATCAACGCAAGGTGACGCGCACGTTTGATCGCTACAGATAGCTTACGCTGATATTTCAAAGAAGTTCCTGTGAGTCTTCTAGGCAAAATCTTACCTTGCTCGTTGACGAACTTTAACAAATAGTCTGCGTCTTTGTAGTCGATGTACTTAATACCTGCTTTTTTGAATCGGCAGTATTTTTTGGCGGTGGTAGTATCAATGTTAAGAGGCGTTAAATAACGCACTTCTCCTTGTTTTCCGCCCTTACTCGCTTGTTCTAAAGTGGACATGTTTTAAGATTTAACAGTTTGACGTTCTCTACGTTTTTCGGCCCAAGCCTCAGCATGCTTGTCGAGCTTGACCGTGAGGTAGCGCATCACGCGCTCATCTCTCCTAAATTCCAGTTCGAAAGCATTGATGGCATCTGAGCTTATCTGAAAATCAAAAAGGTGGTAAAAGCCACTTTTTTTGTTTTGAATGGGGTAAGCAAATTTTTTCAGACCCCAGTCCTCTTGATGGATAAGCGTGCCTCCGTTGGAGGTGATGAAATCAGCATACTTCTGAACTGCTTCCTTTACCTGATCGTCAGATAAAACGGGATTTAAAATGAAAACAGTTTCGTAATGATTCATAATTCTAAATTGGGCAGCGAAATTATCATTTTTGTTTGTATTAAACAAACCTCCAGCCAACATCTTTATAAGTAAACCTTATTTGTTAGATCGGATCCACGTCAATATTCAGACGAACCGAACGAAAAGCAGCAATTTGTTCCATGCGGTTTACAACACGTTTGATTTGTGTTTTGGGCGCTGTGGTAGATTTGTCAGCAGGGAGTTTGAGTAAGATATGTAATACATACTGATTGCGAATGCGACCAACTGGAGGAGATTGAGGACCCAAAACATCAGTGAAGTTGCCTTTGAGTGCCTTGGCAAACCAGTTGGCAGCTTCTTGCAATACGGCAAAACTTTTATGCTTAAACTCAAATTGTATCAAACGTTGAAAAGGAGGGTATTTAAACTGACTGCGTTGGCTCAACTGAGTAGAGACCATGGAGTTATAGTCCGCATTCAAGAGTTGTTTTAAAACCGGATGATTCACATCGTAAGTCTGCACCAAAACCCTTCCTTGTTGGCTCGAGCGACCTGCACGCCCAGCAACTTGCAATAACATCTGAAAAGCGCGTTCGTTGGCTCTAAAATTGGGGAAATTTAACAAACCATCGGCCTGCACCACACCCACCAGCGATACCCCACCAAAATCCAAACCTTTGGTAAGCATTTGGGTTCCTACCAGAATGTCCAACTCTCTGTTCTGAAAACGATCTATCAGTTGCTGATGACTGTTTTTGCCTCTAGTGGTATCGGTGTCCATACGTGCCACACGAGCCTCAGGGAACAGCTTAACCACTTCCTCCTCTACTTGTTGGGTTCCAAAACCTATGGTACGGGGATGTGGCGTACCACAGACTGTACAATGACTATGTTTAGGTGTGGCGTAATCACAATAATGACACTTGAGTTGTTGGCTATGACTATGGTAAGTCAGGCTGACATCGCAGTTGGTACACTGAGGCACATGACCACAAGCCATACAACTTATAAAGGGCGCATAACCGCGTCGGTTTTGAAACAATATGATCTGATCCCCTTTTTCAAGGGTTTGAGTAATGGCCTCGATCATATCGACAGAGAAAACACCCTGCATTTTTTGCTTTTTTTGAGCTGTTTTTAAATCTACCAGTTCTATGGTAGGTAGTTGAAAACCTTGAAAACGTTCGTTAAGAGAATTCAAATGATATTTGCCATTTGTGGCGTTGTGGTATGATTCCATAGAAGGGGTGGCTGAACCTAGAACCACAGGCGCTTTTAGAATCTGACCAAGGACAACAGCCGCATCACGGGCATGGTAGCGCGGAGCAGCCTCAAATTGTTTGTAGGCATATTCGTGTGACTCATCAACAACAATCAACCCTAAGTTAGAGAATGGCAGAAGAACTGCAGATCGAGCACCTACAATAAGTTGGGCAGAAGGTTTGTTTTCAAGCAGGGCGTTCCATACCTCTACCCGTTCACTTTGTGAATAGCGAGAATGGTATACTGCCATCTTTTTTCCAAAATGTAAGTGCAGGCGTTGTATCAGCTGGGCTGTCAATGCGATTTCAGGAACCAAAAACAGCACTTGCTTTCCCGCCTGCAATACATCTTGAATAAGATGCATATAAACCTCTGTCTTTCCTGAAGCAGTAACCCCATGCAAGAGATGTGTGGTGGGACTGTTGTTGTTTTGTATTTGATCCCTTACCTTTTTTTGTGCTTGTGTCAGCGGAGACAAAGGAGATTCAGCGTCTGTTTTAATAGGCAACCGATCTACCTTGTGAGTGGTAGCTACAAAAACTTCTTTTTTGAGCAAGGTTTGAACAGAAGATTTAGAAACTCCTTCCAACTTGTAAAAATTGGTCCGTTTTATGGGTTGCTTCTGTTGTACCATTTGCAGCAAGGTTTGGCGCTGTGACTCATGTTTTTGAAGAGAAGTCAACAATTCTAAAAGGCGATCATCCTTTGAGAATTCTTGAGATAAAGCTATCCGAACTTCTTCTTTAGGAGCATAGCGTCCATAGACTTCTTCGCGGGTGGCTACCAGCTTGTGTCTGAGCAATTCTTGCACTAGTTTTAAAGGATTGTCTACAGAGACAAAATCAGAAATTTGAGATAAAGGAATCTTTTCAACGGTAGCCAATTTTTCACATAACAAACGGGCTTGGTTGCTGATTTGTAAACTTGAAACTGGAGCTTGTAAATGCACCAACTCGGTTTCGCTTTCCAACAACAACATGCTGGGGATGGCCGCGCGCATCACCAGTCCCATTGGGCACATATAATAATCAGAGACCCATTGCCAAAGTTTAAGTTGAGAAGAGGTTATCAAAGAGCGCTCGTCTATGATGTATTCAATAGATTTTGCTTGGTATGCAGGAACTTGGGTGTGTGTTTTTAAGGCAAGTGCTGCATACTTTTTTTTGTTGCCAAAGGGAACCACCAAACGGACACCTGTAGATATAAATGCGTGTTCTGCCTCAGTAATTTGATACGTGAAAGGCTTTGGCAAGGGCAAGGGCAATATGACATCTACAAAATAGGATCTCATTGTTTTTTATTGAATTTATTAAGGACCGCATTGAGCTCAAAACCCAACAATAAAATGATTGCATTAAGCCAAATGTAAAGCATCAAAATCAACAAAGCACCTATGGAACCATATAGCTTATTGTAGGAAGAAAAATATTCAATATACAAACCAAATAAATAGGTAGTCA
>JASFWO010000048.1:0-6598 GCA_050049275.1 Flavobacteriaceae bacterium
CAAAGATCTAGACAAAAACGACCACGAAGTCGATGCCATCTCTGGAGCTACCATCACAGGTGATGGAGTTTCTGATATGATATTGGAGCGCTTGAGTCACTACCTCCCATATTTTAACAAGACCACTCAAACAATCGCATTTAACGAATAGCATTATGTCTGCCAAAAAATCCAAGAAACCAATTTTTCTATTCCTTGCCAAAGAGCGGGAGCCTCTTTTTTCAAAGAAAAACAGGGCCTTACTTAAAGATCCGCTCGATGACAACAACCCCATCACCGTTCAGGTATTGGGAATATGTTCTGCTCTGGCGATCACTGTTCAGCTAAAGCCCGCTGTTGTGATGACACTATCGGTTATCGCTGTAATGGCTGCCAGTAATGTCATTGTTTCTTTGCTGAGAAACCTAATCCCCAACCGTATCCGTATCATTGTTCAACTCGTTGTTGTTGCCTCCATGGTAATCTTAGTTGACCAGGTTTTACGTGCTTATGCATATGATGTGAGTAAGCAATTATCCATCTTTGTTGGATTGATAATTACCAACTGCATCGTTATGGGTAGGCTAGAAGCTTTTGCCTTAGGTAATGGCGTTTGGAGATCTTTCTTGGATGGTGTAGGAAATGCCCTTGGATACGGAATGATGTTGATTCTCGTCGCTTTTTTCAGGGAATTATTCGGTTCTGGAAAACTTTATGGGTATCAAGTAATTCCCGAAGCTCTTTATGAAATGGGCTATGTCAACAATGGCTTTATGTTATTGTCTCCTATGGCCCTGATCACTGTTGGTCTTATTATATGGTTCCAACGTGCACGTAACCGCAAACTCATTGAAAAAAACTAAGTCATGGATTACGTAAACCTTTTTGTTAGAAGTATTTTTATTGAGAACATGATTTTCGCCTACTTCCTAGGCATGTGTTCTTATTTAGCTGTATCCAAAACTGTCAAAACAGCCATGGGTATGGGCCTTGCTGTTATTTTTGTACTTTCTATTACCGTACCTATCAACTATTTGTTGGACAACTACTTACTCAGGCCAGGAGCCTTGGTTTGGCTTGGTAACGGTTATCAAAACATCGATCTAAGCTTCTTGAGTTTTATCATGTTTATTGCTGTAATCGCATCTATGGTACAATTGGTAGAAATGATCATTGAAAAGTTTGCACCTCCACTATATGGTGCCTTGGGAATCTTCCTTCCTCTTATTGCTGTAAACTGTGCCATACTTGGAGGTAGCTTGTTTATGCAGCAAAAAGACTTTGCTGGAATAGGGGAGTCTGCCATCTATGGATTTGGTTCCGGAATTGGTTGGTTGCTTGCCATCTTAGCCATTGCCGCCATTCGAGAAAAAATTGCATACTCTAACATACCCGCTCCACTACGTGGTTTGGGCATCACCTTCATTATCACAGGCTTGATGGCCATTGGGTTTATGAGTTTTATGGGAATCAAAATATAGCTATTGCAAATGGATACTACAGTAATCATATCAAGTGTTATCGTCTTTATGTTTATCGTTTTTTTGCTGGTGGGCATGCTATTGGGTGTAAAAGCCAAATTGATGCCTTCTGGGCCCGTTAAATTGTTTATAAACGGCGAAAAAGATGTAGAAGTAAGCTCAGGAAGCACTCTGTTGACCACTCTTGGAAACAATAAAATATTTTTACCCTCTGCTTGTGGAGGTGGTGGTACATGCATTCAATGTAAATGTATCATTAAAGATGGCGGAGGCGAAATTCTGCCCACTGAAAAACCCCACTTCACCCGTAAAGAAATAGCGGAAGGGTGGCGTTTAGGATGTCAGGTTAAAGTAAAACAAGACATGGTTATCGAAGTACCTGAAGAGGTCTTTGGGATTAAAAAATACGAAGCAACCGTAGTTCGTAACTGGAATGTCGCTTCATTTATCAAAGAATTTGTTGTTGAAATCCCCGATGATATGGACTATCAAGCGGGTGGATATATACAAATAGAAATCCCCCCTTGTGAGGTTTCATACAAAGACATAGACATCACAGCGCATCCAGAAGAACACCCCGATGATCTAAAAAAATTCCAACTCGAATGGGACAAATTTGGTCTATGGGATTTAACAATGAAAAACACCGATTTGGTAGAGCGAGCCTACTCCATGGCTTCCTACCCTGCAGAAGGCAAAGAGATTATGCTTAATGTGCGTATTGCTACCCCACCTTGGGATCGTGCTAAAAACGCATGGATGGATGTAAACCCTGGTGTAGCGTCCTCTTATATTTTCTCAAAAAAACCGGGTGATAAGGTAATCATCTCGGGACCCTACGGAGAGTTTTTCATCAACCACTCTGAGGCTGAAATGCTATACGTGGGTGGTGGTGCTGGAATGGCGCCTATGCGCTCGCACCTTTACCACTTGTTCCGTACCCTTAAAACAGGTCGTAAAGTAACCTTCTGGTATGGAGGGCGCTCTAAGAGAGAATTGTTCTATGTAGAGCACTTCCGCGCGCTAGAACGTGACTTCCCGAACTTTAAGTTTTATGTAGCCCTGTCAGAACCTCTTGAAGAGGATAACTGGAGAGTTAAAGACGGACTCGACGGCGAAGGAGACGGTTTTATCGGTTTTGTTCACCAAGTAGTGATTGATAACTATCTAAACCATCATGAAGACCCAGAAGAAATAGAAGTGTATTTCTGTGGACCTCCATTGATGAATATGGCTGTGGAAAAAATGGCCGAGGACTTTGGAGTACCTCCGGAGAACGTACGTTTCGACGATTTTGGTGGATAAACCTTCTCAGCAAGAACTGCATCAACTCGCCATGCAAACTGTGGGTCAAGACTTGGAGGCCCAAGGCTATGAGTTTATTGCAGTTAACAGCCAACCTAAAAAAGATCCTCAGTTTGTCTGTAAGCTCAACAAAAAACTCTTTTTTGTACTCGTAAGAGCTTCTGTGTATCCTGAAAATCCGAATAGCTTTGATTCAGTGTTGATCAATCAGCTGAAATCCCATGCAGAGAAATTCAAGGCAGAGTTGTTTTATGCTGGAGTGGGTTTTGCTCATGCCGAACAATATGATCTACCTTTACAAAAATCTCAACCTTATGCGGTCAATTATAATG
Organism: Flavobacteriaceae bacterium; assembly: GCA_050049275.1. Classification (GTDB taxonomy): domain Bacteria; phylum Bacteroidota; class Bacteroidia; order Flavobacteriales; family Flavobacteriaceae; genus UBA724. The sequence goes on from JASFWO010000048.1 coordinate 3,098, forward strand.
GTCTTCAAAAGGTTTAGTTTGATATGCGCTTTGCTGTTGTTAGTGGGTTGTAAGACCGCTTCCAAACAACAAAACTTATCAGGCTATGCTTTGGGTACGAGCTATAACATCACCTATTTCGATCAAGGAGTAAACAATCTTTTGTCTTCCGCAGTAGATTCTGTTTTCTATTTGGTCAATAAGTCGATGTCAACATATATACCCAATTCAGATATATCAATAATCAACCGGGGAGATACTTCAGTCATTGTCGATGGTCATTTTACTAAAGTTTTTGAAAAATCGGCATCGGTTTGGGAAAACACACGTGGTTATTTTGACCCTACCGTAGGGGCCTTGGTCAATGCCTACGGATTTGGACCTGGTAAATCTTTGGATAGAGTGACTTTTGCCCAAAGAGACAGCCTAATGGTTTTTACAGGGTTTGAAAAAGTAAGTCTCACCTCTGATTTTCGCATCATCAAACAAGATCCGAGAGTATACCTCGATTTTAATGCGATTGCTAAAGGCTATGCTGTTGACCTACTATATGATATGATGTGGCAGTTAGGTTATAAAGATTTTTTAGTTGAAATCGGAGGAGAACTCAGAACCTCAGGTCTGCATCAACTGAAACAGTCCCCTTGGATCGTAGCCATTGATCATCCTGAACAGGGTGAAAAAAGAACTTTTATTAAAACCCTAAGTTTATCCGATAAAGCGCTGGCAACATCGGGGAACTATCGAAAATTTAATATAGACTCTCTTTCTGGAACCCGATATGTGCATACACTGAACCCTCATACAGGTACGGCGCGCCCTTCCAAAGTTCTTAGTGTTTCCATAGTAGCTGATGATTGTATGACTGCTGATGCATATGCGACAGCCTTGATGGCCATGCCCTTGGAATATTTAAAAGAAATTGATTTACAAGAATTTGAATATTTTATTGTGATAGCCAACTCGAACGATGCGTATGATTATAAACTAAGCCCTGGATTTCAAGAACTTCTCAACGAGGCTTCACAGCCATAGGAATCACTTCGTTGACGGGGATCCTATAAAGGTGCCGTTCCTCGTCGGTCAATTGCTGAGCATACCTAATAATCGAAGCGTCAAATCCAGCATCCTTTAATCGATTCAAATAATCCAATCCGTAGATTCGAACATGATCGTACTGGCCAAATACGCGCGCTCTTTCAGCAGGCTCTTTGATGTTAAAATCTTCGTATGTCTGCTCCCTTTCAGCATCTAAGGGTACCTGAAGAATGGCTTTTCCGTTTGGTCCCATTACTCTGAACAGCTCTGATAGGGCTTTTCGATCGTCTTCAATATGTTCCAGTACGTGGTTACAAAAAATCCAGTCGAAAGAATCGTTCTCAAATGGTAGGTTACAGATATCGGCTTTTACATCTGCCAACGGAGACTCTATGTCAGCTGTGATATAATCAAGGTTTTTTAATTTTTTAAATCTCCCCAAAAAAGCTTGTTCGGGTGCTAGGTGAAGAACCTTAGCTGTTTGGCTAAAGAAGTCTGTTTCTTTTTCTAGATAGAGCCAAAACAAGCGGTGTCTTTCTAAAGACAACGTTCCTGGGCTCAGTACATTGGGTCGTGGTTTATTATACCCATATGGTAAAAAGGAACGATAAGATTTTCCATTGATGGGGTCTAAGTGTTTTTGGCCTCTGTACCATAGGTCTAAAAAGGGTCGTAACCATTGGCTAAAACGCAACAACCAAGGTCGAGGCACATGCTTTAGAAACCATGTGAAGAGGGCTTTCAAACTCCGTCATTTTTAGATCGAAAAGCATCTTCTTCATCACTCTGAATACCAAGAGCTTCATAGACATAATCAAAGGTAGAAAGCAATTCAGGCACTCCATTGACTATGGCAATATTATGTTCAAAATGAGCACTGTGTTTACCATCGGCTGTAAGGATGGTCCAACCATCGGATAGCTGCTTGATTCTATGTGTGCCCGCATTGATCATTGGCTCTATCGCAACGACCATACCTTCCAAAAAAGCCTTCCCTTTGCCGCGCCGTCCGTAATTGGGCATTTCGGGTTTTTCATGCATGGTTTTTCCCAAACCATGACCGACCAACTCTCGGACGACTCCATAACCAAAGGATTCGGTGTATTGTTGGATGGCATATCCGACATCTCCCACACGGTTGCCGGCTCGAAAAGCATCAATCCCTAAATACAATGATTTTTTGGTCACCTCTAACAATTGCTTTGTTTCCGGAGCTACCTCACCTACCTCAAATGTGTATGCATGATCTCCATAATATCCATTTTTCAAAGCCCCACAATCGATAGAGACTACATCACCCTCTTTCAAAGGGTAGTTGTTTGGGATTCCGTGAACTACTTGGGCATTGGGACTTACACATAAAGTGTTTGGAAAGTCATAAAGGCCCAAAAAACCTGGAATGGCTCCATGGTCACGAATGAAAGTTTCAGCCAAAGCATCGAGTTGAAGGGTTGTTACACCTGGGCGAATTTCAGAGGCCAACATGCCCAAAGTTTTGGATACAATTTGAGCACTCTCACGAATGAGCTCTATTTCTTGTGCTGTTTTTTGCAAACTCATAGCTCTAAAGGTCGTAAGCGTTTTTGTAATCTTTTTCTTGTAATATATCGAGCATGTCTTTTTCTAAACTAAAAATCGGGAACTCCACAATTCGGTTGATTTCTTTGTCATTTTTAGAAAAAATAAAGGTGGGTACATACTCAATCCCGGAATCGGTAGCACTGCCATCAGGTACCATTTTATCTTCGTCTACAGCGATTAGCCGAACGATAATTTGTTTTTCAATCGCATCTAAAATTTTGAAAAAGGCAGGAACTTCTCTCTGGCTGTCCGAACACCATGTTCCCATAAATACAGTTACATGAACATCATCAAAAGCGTTTTTAAGCTCGGGAATCAAAGAGTTGTCTAACGCGTGCTGGTCGTAATTTTCATCAAACCATTCGCCATATACATCCTGCTCCAAATCACTGCGCTGGATGATCCCTAAAAGATAATCGCTTTGCTGACCCCAAATATTCAGAATGAAGAACAGACAGAAAACAAGGGGACTTTTCATACAACTTTATATTAATGACTCTGAAGTCATCACTTCAGGTTGGGTAACACCAATCATTTTGAGTATGGTAGGTGCAATATTGCTCAAATTACCACTTTTCAGACTTTTTATATCGTTGTCTACTAAAATAATAGGTACTGGATTTGTTGTGTGAGCCGTGTTGGGAGATCCGTCAGGGTTGATCATCGTATCACAATTTCCATGATCGGCTATGATGATCACGCTGTAATCCCCTTCTTGAGCGGCATCTACTACATCTTTAGCGCAAACATCCACGGTTTCACAAGCTTTGATGGCGGCTTCCATACTTCCTGTATGTCCCACCATGTCAGGATTGGCAAAATTGAGACACACAAAATCTACCGCTTTGGATTTGAGTTTAGGCACTATGGCATCTCGAATTTCATAAGCACTCATTTCGGGCT
>JASFWO010000089.1:0-4387 GCA_050049275.1 Flavobacteriaceae bacterium
AGGATTTTATAAAGCAAACAATGAATCCATAACTCTAATTATTTGGGTTTAGTCGCCAATCTAAAAACTGTTTTTGATTTATATTTTTCACCTGGATTAAGTCTGACTGATGGGAAATTTTCCTGATTAGGGGAGTCGGGATAATGTTGTGTTTCAAAACAAAAACCTGTTCTGTGTTGGTATGTACCATTTAATTTACTTGGCAGTGTACCATCAAGAAAATTTCCAGAGTAAAACTGAATACCAGGTTCATCAGAATAAACTTCAAGCAATCTTCCACTCACTGGTTCAAAAGCAGAAGCAACAAAACGCAAACCTTTGTCTTGATCGTTCAGCACCCAACAGTGGTCATAGCCATTTCCTTTTTCAAGCTGCGTGTTTTCGTCACTGATTTGTTTTCTGATGGCTTTTGATTTTCTAAAATCAAAAGGAGTTTTATTTACATTTCTAAATTCCCCGGTTGGAATCAGTGTATTGTCCACTGGCAGAAAAGAATCGGCATTAATAACGATCTCGTGATCTAAAATATCTTGATTGAAGTCCGCTGTAAGGTTGAAATACGAATGTTGGGTGAGGTTGACAATCGTTGGTTTGTCTGTCGTGGCTTCATAGCTTACGCTTAGTTCATCTTCATTGTTTAAAGTATAGGTTACTTTTGCTTTAAGGTTTCCAGGATATCCCTCTTCCATGTCTTTACTCAGATAGCTGAGCTCCAGAGAAACTTCAGAGTCGCTGAGGATAGTTTTTGCATCCCAAACGACTTTATCAAAGCCTTTTAAACCACCATGGAGATGATTGACTCCATTGTTTAATGCCAGTGTATATTCTTGATTATCAAGTGAGAACTTTCCTTTCGCAATACGGTTGCCATAACGGCCAATAAGTGCGCCAAAGTAAGGGGTTTCAGCTTCATATTCAGCTAGAGTGTTGTATCCAAGAACAATGTCTTTATAATCCCCATTTTTGTCTGGAGCCGTCCATGAAGTTATGATCCCACCATAGGTGATGATGCGAACCTCCATTCCTTTGTTATTGGACAATATAAACTGATCGACATCAATGCCATCCATTGTTTCACCAAACTGGGTTTTATCTATTCTTAAAATTGACATTTTTTTGGAAATATTTGTACAACCATTGGACATTAAAACTAAAAAAATGACGATTGATAATTTTGTTTTTTTCATCGATTCAGTAAGACTTTAAAATTTTGAACACTGTCTCTCTGTTGGATTTGAATAAAGTACAACCCTTTTTTTAGTGATGATAAATCTAATTTATTTTCAATTGAAACTGTTTGTTCAAATAATTTTTTTCCAGAAATAGAGAAAACAGAACATTTAATTTCGCTATCACTACCAGAAAAGAAAATAAGACCAGAAGTTGGGTTTGGAAAAATCGTTATCGGCTCTATTTCCTGCGACTGTTTACGCAGTGTTGAGGAAAGATCAAAAACAAAACTATTGATGGACTTGGGAGTTAAATCTGTTTCTATATATCGATGATCATGAATAACATCAATTTCTGTTTTGTTAAAATCAAGATTAGCATCAGTTGTGTAACGAAATATATCAGAAGTATTATAAGGAGTTTCAATAGTTATGGGAATCGTTTGGCCACCTGAATTAAACACATGCGTAATAAGTTGATTTTCATCGGGGTGAAGGAATGTGGTAACATACAAATCACTTTCAGTATGAGTGTGAGAGACTCTGATAAATCCTTTGCTCGATAAAGTTGAAAAGTGCTTAAAGGCATAATAACGTTTTGGAATAATGACGTTCTCAGCATCGTCCCAAACCACCAATCCAGAGGAACCTTCTTTATCACCCACTTCTGGTGTGGCGTAGATGTGCTTGTCAAAAAGTAAATGAACCAAATAAGCAGTCATACCACCTTCATTAAAACCTCTTGTCATCCACTGTATATAATCAGATGCATCGTCCATGCTAAAATCTAAACTTTTCAGGTTTGCAGATTCGGTCACCCATACAGGCTTTCCATCAGCTGAAGACAGTAGGGATGACCAATTCGCATCATGATTTGAGTCGTAATAGGTGTGAGTGGCAATAACATCGACTGCGCTTTTGGTCGCCGAGTCTTGAAACATTTGTTGTATGTAGCTTACAGCCGAGTTTACTGCTGTTAATTGATTGCTAGTTCCAGGACTCACTCTTGCCGCTTCAGGACTAATTATTTCAACCGAAGAAAAGGAAGCGTTATCAAGTCGATTTCTTAGTACTGGAATAACATTTACCAATACATCTGGGGTTAGATTCATAGATTCATAGGTGTTCAAAAAATCAGGTTCATTTGTGATAGATACTTCAGTAACATCTATATCAAAATATTGTTTTAATCCTTTGAGAAAAATCTCTATGTATTCTGAAAACTCCTGCTCCATGCCTACTTCCAATGTGTTGAGTGATACATCCTCATTCGCTGAGCTCCGTTTATGTGATCGATTAACTTTCATCCAACCTGGTGCGCTGTTGCAATTCCCTATCAAATGATCAATTCCAACCTCGCTTTTTGAAATGGCTCTTTGAATAGTTTCTCCAACTTTGAATGGTTCCCCATCATAGTAATTCCAAGAGGTATTTGATAGATTAATAGAGTTTGGGTCATTATTATCATTTTGGTTATTTTCAATGGAGTGATGAATAAAAAATCTAAGCATGTTGATTTTTAAATCCTTGTAAATCAAATCTTCAACGATTTCTCTTTTTGTTTGTGATAAATCATTCAGATAATCAGTTCTTCGCTTTATTCCCCCTCCAAATCCTTGAATTGTTTGAAAACGCTCATTGACATTGATCGAAATCGCATAACCCGGCATTGCATTAATTTCATCCAAATAATAAGTTGAATTTGCATTTAAATAGCGAAAACTTATTTGGTAACTCGGGACACTTACACTCGTAGTAAAAGTATATGAATACTGTTTCCAATTTTGCGTAATTTCAAAACTAGCTTGCTTAAAGACTGAACTTCCTACAGATGTGTCGCTCAGACACAATTTAAGTAGAGGCGCTTCTTGATTATAGTTGGCTTTGGCGAAGAAGGAAATGGTTACTTTTTGATTCGCATCCACAGAAAATTGGTGATCGGACTTTGTTTGCACACTGTACTGATGGTCACCCAATGTATTCACCTGTGCTCGAAGCGCTTTTGTGCTCCCAAGCAATTCGCTATTATCAACTACATCAAAGATTGCATTTGACCCGTGAATCGATTGATTTGTCCAAGAAGTAAACCCAAAATTTGAAATTTGTTCCAGCTCTCCATTTTGTATAGGTAGCTCTTGCGAAAATGAATTCATCGCACATAGAGAAATTGTAATTAATGAACATAAAAATTTCATTTTCTATATTAGGGCTAAAATTGATCATTGAATAGTACATTAAATTCATTCGTTAACATCTTTTGTTCATACTGGCAAAAAATCTTTCTTTTAGTTGCTATTGGCTCTTTAAATGCTCAAACTTTCAAGAATCCAATTTTGGCAGGTGGTTATCCCGATCCTTCCATATGTAGGGTTGGTAATGAATTTATTATGGTCAATTCATCTTTTGAATATTTTCCTGCATTACCAATTCACAGAAGCAAAGATCTGGTGAATTGGGAATTGGTAGGTCATGGACTGAATCGATTGGAACAAGTTTCAGGGCAAATCAATTTGATTGATGTGCAGTCGAATGGGGGGATACACGCGCCTACGATTCGTTTTCATAATGGAAAATATCATATTATAACAACTACTGTTTATTACGATGAAATAAAACAACGAGCAACTGCTACCAACTTTATCATTACATCCTCAAACCCTGAGGGACCTTGGTCAAATCCAATTGTCATCAAAGGCGCACCAGGAATAGATCCAGATATTTTTTTTGATGATGATGGTAGAGTCTGGTACACAGGAAATCATCAACCCTCTGATCCAACTTTTAATGGTGAAACAGAAATTTGGATGCAAGAGTTAGATCCAAACAATTTTCAACTTATCGGCCAGCGTTTTTTTCTTTGGAGAGGTGCATGTGGAGGTGTTTGGGCAGAGGGGCCGCACATCTACAAAAAAGATGGGAACTATTATTTATTAATAGCTGAAGGAGGCACTTCATTTAATCACTCCATTATGGTGGCTGTGAGCGATACAGTCACAGGGCCTTACATATCAAATGAGCGCAATCCTATTTTTAGCTCTAGACATTTATCCTATGACAACTGGGTACACAGTACTGGGCATGGAGATTTAGTTGAACTTGAGGATGGTAGATGGTATGTTGTTATGTTAGGTGTTCGAGGAGATGTAAAGCGAAAATCAAATATGGGAAGAGAAACTTTTATCGCTCCCGTTTCTTGGGAAAGAGAGCCCTATGGCTGG
>JASFWO010000049.1:0-6529 GCA_050049275.1 Flavobacteriaceae bacterium
ACACCCTGTGGCCAATCCTGCATCTGTAATTGACCAACCAAAGTTGTCAATAATACTTTGTCTTGCATCTCCCGCTGTACAATATTGTAAAGTAGTACTTGAAAAAGTAACTCCTTGCTGCAATGTTAATGCTGACCATGCTGTGAGTAGCGCGTCGTAATTCTCTACTGATATCAGAGATCCTTCGCCAAAACTATTTAAATCATTTACATTGGATATATTCCAAGAGCTAAGATTTTGATTAAAAGCTAATGCATATTGGAACATGGCTGCCATGTTTGTAACATTGCTTACATCCCAAGCGCTTAAATCGATATTGAAAGTGTAGTTCTGATAAAACATACCGTTCATATGTGTGACATTGCTTACATTCCAAACACTTATGTCCTGATTAAAAACTCTAGCGTTATTGAACATGTCAGCCATACTTGTAGCATTACTCACATTCCAACTGCTTATATCCTGGTTAAAAGCTCTAGCATGATAGAACATGCCTCCAAAATCAGTGACACTGCTAACATCCCAAGCACTTATATCTGCGTTAAAGTTCGTTTCAAAACGAAATGCATCACCCATGTCCGTGACCTGACTTACATCCCAATCCGGCATTGCGCCATACTCACTTTCGCTACACATTCCATCTATTGGATTGGTGGCTAAACAATTGGTTATTGCAGCATGAAAATTGGAATCTGTAATGGGGGTCTGCCCAAAACCTAAGGCGAAGATTAATAAAGCAAATAATGGGATTAGTTTTTTCATTTTATACATAGTTGTTTAAAACAAAAATATTAAAATTTTGATCCACAACTTGTTAAGATGGCCACTAAGCATAGAGTCATAAAATATTCCTCAGTCTATTATTCTTGAAATAAGACTGAAAATTTTCAAATCCTCCCCTAAATAGTTCGATTTCACTCCCCTTTTCTCCACAGATTATTTCAAGAAATAATAATTTATTCTTTGAAACAATTTTTGTTTAAAAAAACAGTTCCTGTGCCACTTCAAAAGTATTGGAGTGAGCATCAATGATTTCTTTTAGATACACAGAATAACCACCACCCATACTCACTTGAACAGGAATTTGATTTTTTTTACATAATTCCATTACAAAACGATCTCTCTCTTTACAACCTTCAATAGTCATACCCAAACGACCGAGTTTGTCGTTTTCTAACACATCTACCCCTGCTAAATAAAAAATAAAATCGGGCTCAAAGCTATCGACAAGTTTGGGAAGTATATTTTCCAATTCTTTAAGATACCCAGCGTCTGTGGTGCCATCTTCCAAGCCTACATCACAATCACTCTTTTGCTTCCTAAAAGGATAGTTTTTTTGACCGTGAAATGACAAGGTAAACACCGATGGGTTGTTTTCAAAAATAGAGGCAGTACCATTGCCTTGATGGACATCAAGGTCGATGATCATTACACGTTGAGCATAATTGTTTTTAATCAGATAGTTGGCCGCTACAGCCTGGTCGTTAAGCATGCAAAAAGCCCCCGGTTGATCTTTAAAAGCATGGTGTGTACCCCCAGCAATATTCATTGAAATACCATAATCTAAAGCATAGTGGGTGTTCTGAATACTCCCTTGAGCGATAGTGCGCTCTCGGTGGACTAAGGCTTCAGACAAATGAAAGCCGATTTGCCTTTGATCAGATTTGCTAAGAGTCAACCCTACCAACTGATCGTAATAGGTCTCGCCGTGGGTTAGGATGGTATCTTTTTTACTAATAAGGGCGGGCGAAAAAAAGCTACTCTCAACGCATATGTTTTTTCTAACCAATTGCTCCGGCAGCAGTTCGTATTTGATCATGGGAAACCTATGATTTTTCTTAAGCGGATGCACATAGGTTTTATCGAATGCGATTTTTAACATCTAGAAATCAATATTTAAAGAAATTAAAATTAAGACATTTAAAAGTTTTAAATTTGAAGAAAATACATGAAGAAATGAAGAAGTATTTTAAATTTTAAACTAAACGATGAATAATCTTGTAATCATTGCCCATCCCAACAAAAATTCATTTTGTTACAATGGAATTTTCAAAACCATTAAAGAATGCATAGAGGCATCTGGGCAAGAACTGAAAATTATTGACCTGTACAGAGACAGTTTTACAAGACCTCGAGATACCATCATCAAAAGTTATAAAGAACAGGTCACCTGGTCCGACAACATATTTATCGTCTCGCCCGTGTGGTGGTTTCGCCTCACACCAAGAATGGAAATCTTTTTTGATGAGGTTTTTACCCCTGGTTTTGCGTATCAATTTGTGAATGTTACCAAGTTATATGCCTATCCGAAGCCTTTTCTTAAAGACAAAAAGATCAGAACCTATATTACCCATGGGGCTCCTGCCTTGCCTGTAGTGACACTTTACCTAAATTCTGTCAAGCTGCGACTGGTGATGGGGGTTTATACTTTTGTATTTGGTTGGAGACTTTCGCTGTTCACCAAGACCAACCAGTTTTGGTCTGTACCCTTTGTGTCTGATGCCAAACGAAAAAAGTACTTAAATAAGATCCGTAAAAACACCCTCAAAGATTTAAAAATATAAAACAAAGAGCAATCAACAGCTAAAAAAAGTTGGTGTCAGGATAGCCACTACTTTTAATTCAATTCCGCTGTAGCTCAGAGAGTTCGTGCCTGCATGAATCCGAAGACTGTCAGGATTGAATTTTTCAAGCACTTTCATTATATTAACAAAAAACAGTTTTTAATCATTATAAAACGCTCAGCCATGAAAAAAATTGAAGCCATTATTCGCAGATCTAAATACAGCGATGTCAAAGAAGCCCTTCACCAAGCAGGTGTAAACTTCTTTAGTTATTGGGACGTGACTGGAATCGGCAATGAACAAAGAGGTCATGTCTACAGAGGGATCAGTTACAGCACTTCTGAAATTCAAAGAAGGTTTTTATCAATCGTCGTAAACGATGATTTCGTACAGCCCACCATAGATGCCATACTAAAATCTGGTGCCACAGATAAGGTTGGAGATGGTAAAATTTTTATACTTCCCGTAGAGGAAGCATATAGAATTCGAACAGGTGATAAAGGCACAGATTCACTGAATTAAACCTATGTTGAGTTTCATCAAAAAAAACCCTTACACAAGAATGTAAGGGTTTGTCTTTAAAAAATCTGTTGGCTAATACGCCCTTTCTATATTGAGCGTGTAGTTGCGAATGATGTCCACCTTGCCTCTGTTTTTATAATAGGCTTGCCATTCTTTGGCAAAGGTTTGCAGTTCTCTGCCTTTGACCATCAGGTCGCTCCAGTTTTTATATCCTACAGCTACCCAGTGTGTAGCACCTCTGTAGCCTCCAATATCGTAGGTACCAAAGCCTACCGCACGGCCTTCCATCGTATCTGCCATTTGGGCTACGATTTTGTCATGCGCCGCTTGAAATGCGATGGGGTCTTCTGCTGAGAACTCATAAATCTGTACATAGGAAAACTCCTCCGCATCGACTGCGCCTGTCCAGCTCAATACATTTCCTGACGAACTGTGTGTCCATTCATCGATATGGTTGTTGAGCTTCTGAACAAAGGCTTGCCATTTGTCTACGTTAACATTGAGTGTGTCTAGCCTACCCCAGTTAGAAGGGTCTCCGTAAAGCAAAATTCTGTGAGATGATTTTGGGTTTCCGATATTGATCGACTCCACATTGATACCACCAGACTTGAATTCAGCCTCGCCCCAAAACTCGTCAGTCAAGGCCAAAATGGCATCTTGAGTACCGCGTTTGGCGTCAAACTGGAACTCAATAAAGGCATTTTGTGCAAATCCAACTGTGGAAAGCAACATAACTAATAAACTCAGTTTTTTCATTGTAATGGTTTTTAATTGTTAAAATGGAAAGTATGCTAACCCACAATGCAGGCCAGCATGTTTTTTTTAGAACAAGATTATTCGTCGAACTTTAGATCTTTAGCAAATTGGGTACCGCTACTGATCTTTCCGTCCAGATCAAAGAAAAAGATTTCCATGAGTTCTTTTTCCCAAACCGTTCCATCTTTCATAGTACGTGTCTCTTTAGAATACACGATGGCTCCTGAAGCCGGATCTGTATCATAGATTTTAAGAGGCACTATAGAATATGGCTCCCATTTAACAGAACTATATGGCGCAAACACCTGTGGCCACATGTCTTTGGTGATGGTCATTTCTTGTCCTTCAGAGGTAGAAAACACAAATGTATCTGCAAAGGCTTCAGCACACGCCTCGGCATCCATGTTGTTGTAATCTTCAAAAAGTTTTTCCAGAATATCTACTTCACCACGGTTAGAGAAAACCAAAGGTCTTCCTCGGTACTCATTGTCAGCACTGCCATAGAACTTACCACCTCTAGAAAGACCAAACTCGTTGGACGGGTAGTTTCTTCTCCACTGGCTAAAGCCATTGATTTTACCCTCTGGATTGACAGAAAACACTTCCATAAGGTTCTGCTTTTGGGTAGATCCGTTTTTGTACTCTCTGTCTTCTATAGACCAAGTAAGTACCAAGTCGTTGTCAGAACCTACGAGCTTGACAGGGATCACAGCCCAAGGCTTCATATCCAAGCTTTTCATCTTGCTATGCCAATCACGGTGACCATCGCCATACTTACTCACATAGGTAGAATCGTAATAAGTCAATTCCGTTTCTACATCGTTCGCATTATAAGCCTCAACACTACTCATCACCACATCGACAGCAGAGTCACTACCGAGCATATATGGATTGCCAGAAAGCTCTCCTTGACCAATGTATTCTCCAGCAGTAGTTGGTGACTGTTGCGCCACTACTACCATAGGTAAGAGCATCAAATAATTGAATAGTTTTTTCATGATTTGTTGTTTTTTTCATTAGTTTGCTAAAAATATGTAAAAAATTAATCGAAAAGATTGAATCTATTTTAATTTTTTGTTAATATCATTGGAATTATGATAAATTCAGTAATTGAGCGTGTTTTTTCGGAAAAAACAAAAAAACAAAGCGAACGCTTTATTATCAATATTGCCATTATTAGCTTCGTGGCGCATCTGTTGGTGATTTTTGCCAATGATTTAGGATGGATTTCTGTCGCTCAAGACAACTCTCTCTTTACCAATCCCATTGCGGCCATCTACACGCCTTTCTCGTTTATTTTGATTTATGAGGTCTATCTGCTGATATATTATTTACCCAAATCCATGACCATTTATATTGGAAAACAATACGAAATCATCATGTTGATTGTGATTAGAAGGCTCTACAAAGACTTATCACAGCTCGAACTGAGTTCGGACTGGTTTAGCATTAAAGAAGACCTGCAATTTACCTATGACATTTTGGGGACCATCATACTTTTTTTGCTTATTCATTTGTTCTACAAGATGAACAAATACAGGGTTAGAAAGCTGTTAAAAATGACAGAAACAAGGCCTGAAATTGTACGTTTTATCAAAGTCAAAAAAGTGATTGCACTGGTTTTGGTACCCGTTTTCATACTCATGGCGAGTCTTACATTTGGCCAGTGGATCTACCAAACGCTGATCAATCCCAACCAACTGGGAGACCTTTCCAATATCAACAACCTGTTTTTTGATGAGTTTTTTACCGTCTTAATTCTTGTAGATGTGTTGTTGTTACTTTTTTCTTTCACACACACTGACAAATTCAATAAGGTAATCAGGAATTCAGGATTTGTTATTTCTACTATCTTAGTGAAACTGTCATTTGGTGCCGAGGGGCTACTTAATTCGGTTTTGATTATCTCTGCCGTTGGCTTTGGAGTGTTAATACTCTGGATTCATATGATGTTTGAAAAAAATAAAATTCCAACAAATTATTAGTCCTGCTGTACTTCAAACGCTTTTAGCTATTTAGCTACGTTTACAACGCGGGTTTCTCTAATAACAGTCACTTTCACTTGGCCTGGGTATGTCATGTCGGTTTGAATTTTTTGTGATAGTTCAAAAGAAAGTTGAGCTGCTTGATCATCACTTACTTTTTCACTTTCGACCATCACTCTTAATTCACGACCTGCTTGAATGGCATATGCATTGGTAACTCCTTTAAACCCATAAGCGATGTTCTCCATCTCTTTGAGTCGTTTCATATAGCTGTCCAAAACTTGCCTGCGAGCGCCAGGGCGTGCACCAGAAATCGCATCACAAACCTGAACGATAGGCGCTATTAGTGACTTCATCTCAATCTCATCGTGATGGGCGCCTATGGCGTTACAAACATCCTCTTTTTCACCATATTTTTCGGCCCACTGCATTCCAAGAATGGCATGAGGGATCTCTGTTTCCTGATCTGGTACTTTGCCTATGTCGTGAAGCAAACCTGCACGCTTGGCCAATTTAGAACTTAAGCCTACCTCAGCAGCCATGATTCCACAAAGTTTTGCAACTTCTCTAGAGTGTTGTAAGAGGTTTTGACCATAAGAAGAACGATATTTCATACGCCCCACAGATTTAACCAGCTCTGGGTGTAATCCGTGAATACCTAAGTCTATAACTGTTCGTTTTCCAACTTCAACAATTTCATTT
>JASFWO010000050.1:0-6502 GCA_050049275.1 Flavobacteriaceae bacterium
AACCTAAGGTAATCTTCAATTTCATCAGGATCAAAGAAGCTTGGCATGTTCAATTTGATCACACGTGATAATTCAGCATTGTCACTTATATTGTAAGGGTTAAAGGCAATTTGCAATTCGTTCATTAGGGTGTAGAAATAGTGACACTGAGTGCAGATTGAGCCGGAACAGCGAAGCTGAAAACATCTTCGAGTCCACTTATTCGAATAGTATGCTCTTCTTCATCTTTGTTGTAGAGTAAAACGCTGATGCTTCCGTCTTCATTTTCATAGGCAGTGTTTGGCACATTGTCGTGTTGGGTGGAATGAATTCTGAAGGCTCCCGGACGAACGAAAGGCGCGGCATGGGCCATGACGTAATACGAAGGGTTGGCGATTACTTTGTTTTGATCTATGGTTATTGCACCTAAACACCTGGTGCATCCGCCTCGGTCTGTGTGTGGTTGCAGTTCGGGATTATTGCTGAGGTTCCATTCTAAAACGACCTTTGACCAATTGTTGGGGGCTCCGATCATGAGTTGTTCAAAGTGCCAGCTGAAATCTTGTTCGAAATCGCCAGGAGCTCCTGTCCACTGTTCAGTGAAATAAAGGTTTTTTGACGGAAAGGCCTGGTGAACTTCTGAAAGGGCAGTAATAGATCCTGCATAGAGATGAAAGGCTGATCCATCGATATAAGCGTTTGCTTGAGGATTACTGAGTACTTCAATGGGATAATTGTATTCATCAGCGTTATGGTCCCAAATGATGATTTTGGTGTCAATGTTTTCTTTTTCAAAAAGAGGGCCTAAGTGAGCTCCGATAAATTCAGCTTGATCGGCAGAACTCATATACATACTGGGATTGTTTCCTGGGTGATGAGGTTCGTTTTGAATGGTAATTGCATCTATTTTTATGCCTTCTTCTGCCATAGCTTTGATGTATTTTGCGAAATACAAGGCGTAGGCTGAATAGTATTTTTTGAGCAACTCTCCACCTCTACTGTCTTGGTTGCTCTTCATCCACTTTGGGGCTGACCAAGGAGAAGACATCAATTGTATTTTAGGATTGATACTTTTTATTTTTTTCAGAACAGGAAGTAGGTATAAAGTATCTCTACTTAAGCTAAAAGCAGATAAGTCTTCATCTTCTTGATTCGAATCGAGGTCATTGTACGACCAGGGGAATTCGTCCAAATCTGAAGCCCCCAAACTCAACCTCAGATAGCTTATTCCCAATGCTCCTTTTTGGGTTCCGAAAAGAGCTTGCAGCAAAGAGTCTTGAGGCGCTGCATCCATTTGAAAGATATGCGCTGCACTACCTCCAGTTAGAGTGTAGCCAAAACCATCCATCTGTTGAAAACGCTGAGTGGTGTCAATGGCAATATCAAGGTCAAAGGCAGAATTTTCAGTTGGTGAAATTGGGGATATTTTTTGAGCTCCATTGCTTTGACTTAAAAGGGCAAAACTGCTTAAAGTTTCTTTTTCGTCACAGCCAATAAGTGAGGTTAGTGCTGCTAATAAAATTATTGTTTTTTTCATGGCTTAAGCTTGATTGTGGAGTGAATCTCACACCTTTTTCATAACTTACAAGTTAGACTAACTAAATCATTAAACAATGAGAAAATATTTATTTATCCTGCTTTTGGCGGGAGTTCAATCGACTTTATTTAGCCAACAATTGGTCGAAAATAAGGCCGAAGCTGTAGGAATGTCTTCTGAGCGATTGAACACCCTTAGTCATACTTTTCATCAATATGTGAATCAAGGACAATTACCGGGTACAGTGACCTTAATTGCTCGAAAAGGGCAAGTTGTTTATCACGAAGCTATTGGGATGCAAGACATAGAAAACGAGATTGCAATGGGAACAGACGCCATGTTTCGTATAGCCTCTCAAACCAAAGCCATTGTGAGTACAGCTGTGATGATGTTACAAGAACGAGGGCAATTATTAATCAGTGACCCTATTAGCAAATACATTCCAGAGTTTAAAAATAGTACAGTCGCCGTTAAAAATGAAGATGATTCTTACGATGTTGTTCCGGCTAATAGAGAAATAACCATTCGTGATTTGCTTACCCACACAGCGGGTATTGGCTATGGATATGGAGTCGCTGCAGATAAGTGGGAAGAAGCAGATCTGCAAGGTTGGTATTTTGCGCACAGAGACGAGGCGGTTTTGGAAACCATTAAACGCATAGCGGTGTTGCCACATGACGCACAGCCAGGAACACAGTTTGTCTATGGCTATAATACCGATATTTTAGGCGCCTTGGTCAATGTGGTTTCAGGACAAAGTTTGGCGGAGTTTTTAAGCGAACATATTTTAGATCCTTTAGGGATGAACGATACCTATTTTTACCTTCCCAAGAACAAGGCAAAACGTTTGGCTACGGTCTATAATATGGTTGATCAAAAATTAGAGCGAGCTCCTAAAGAGGGAACCATGCAGAGTCAAGGGCATTATGTTAAGGGCCCTCGTAAGAATTATTCAGGAGGAGCTGGTTTAGTCAGTACTGCCATGGATTATGCAAAATTTTTGCAGATGATGCTCAATGGAGGAACCTACAATAACCACCGAATTCTATCTCGAAAATCTGTTGAACTGATGACTGTAGATCACCTTGGAGGTATTGATTACAGCTGGCAAAACGGAATGGGTTTTGGATTGGGATATTCTATATCTAAAGATTTAGGCCTACGAGGCGAATTAGGTTCAGTAGGCGAGTTTGGGTGGGGTGGCGCCTACCATTCGAGTTATTGGGTTGACCCAAAAGAAGAGCTTGTGGTGGTTTATTTTACCCAAGTGATTCCTATTCAAAATGTAGACGACCATCAAAAATTAAGAGCCTTAGTTTATCAGGCCATTATCGATTAAGCTTATGAAAAAAATTATTTTAATTTTAGTTATTGCAATGAGTTCAACAGCATTCTCTCAAGCAGAACCTTTAGAAGGTCCTTTAGTGCACACCGTTTTATTTTGGCTCAATGAGCCGGATAATGCATCTGACCGTGCCGATTTCGAAAAAGCCATTAAAGAGTTAATGGCCACTAATCCACAGGCGATAAAATCACATCTTGGAAGACCTGCATCCACTGAGCAAAGAGATGTAGTGGATAACAGCTACACCTATCTCTATATGATGACATTTGCCAATGCTGAAGATGAGGCGGCCTACCAAATTGATCCGACACATTTAAAATTTGTAGAGTCGGCAAACCATTTGTGGAAAAAGGTTGTGGTTTACGATTCAAGTGCTATTGACTAGGTGTTCGACTGAGCTCTAATTGTTGAAATTCTATACTGTGTTCTCCGCTTTTTATTCTGTGAAGAACAATAGTGTCTAAGCCTTTTTCTAGAAACAAACTGTCTTTAAAAGTCAAGGGATAGAAGTCTTTGATATAAGACTCGATTCGACGCACTCTATCTTCCTTAGCTCCTATAGGCTCTGAGACAAAGGCCTTTTCAATGGCTTGTTGTACACTGCCGTTCTTGCTTTTGATCTCAATAGGCACACCCAGCTCTGTCTTAGGTGCTGTGTAGTAAAGGGTAAAAGAGTACCAGCCTGATTCGAGATTTTCGACAGGCCAAAAGATGGAGTCTGACGCCGACTTCCACTGCTCGAGATAGGAATCATTGGGCCAGCGATTTGATCTTTTTACTTCACTGCTAAAGGAGGCGTCCCTGCTGGGTAAAACAACCGGAAATACAGCTGCATTGGCAATGCTAAAAGGTCTGTTTTTTGTGGCTGACGATAGATGCTCTGCGAGCCATTTTTCTTTTTGAGCTTGAAGTTGGGCAAAAACAGAGTCGTTTTCAAAAGGAAATTTTTTTAAGGGATATTTTGGTATTTGAAAAAAAGAATCTTGAGCATCCAGTTTATACTCATTGGTTCTAACACTGAGTTGATTGTTCCAAAAGTGAAAAAGTGTTTTGTCTTCAACTTCATTGTTTAAAATGCTGGGCATAAGCGACACGCCATCTATACCCTTTGGTATGGCAATTCCACATAGCTCTAATAAGGTGGGCAATACGTCAATTGAAGAGGCGAGTTGCTCAATTTTCCGACCGGTATAGGGCGAGTATTTTAAAAAGAAGTTGGATTTAACCCCTCCTTCATCAGTAGAGCCTTTGGTGCCTTTTAGACCAGCATTGAAGCGGTGTCCATTGGGGCCATTGTCACTCATATAAATCAATACTGTATTTTCATCAAGAGCATTTTCTTTAAGTGTTTGTAGTATGCGTCTAAGGTTGTGATCTATATTTTCAACCATGGCATAAGCGGCCTTAGAATGACTTACATCTTCACGATCATTCCCTTTAATGCTAATGGTATCAAACTTTTTATACCACTTTTCAGGAACCTGCATTGGGCTGTGCGGTGTATTCAAACTCAGGATGGCTAAAAAAGGTTCTTCAGCATTTTGACCGGCAAATTCAATTGTTTTAGAGGTGAGATCATCGGTTAAATATCCTTTGGAGCGGATGGCTTTTCCGTTGTGCTCAATACGGGCATCAAAGTAGTGCCCGAGGTGTCCAGAGCAGAACCCATAAAACTCATCAAACCCTCTTGCGTTGGGGTGGTAGGGATACTGCTGTCCACTATGCCATTTGCCAAAAAAACCTGTTCGGTATCCACCTTCTTTGAAATAATCACCGAGTAGTTGTTGGTCTAAATTGATACGCTCACCACCTGCAGAGGTTGAGTACACTCCAGACCTGGGATAATACTTTCCAGTAAGTAATTCAGCCCGTGTTGGTGAGCAAACAGGACTCACATAAAAATTTTCAAATGACAGAGCACTTTCGGCTAGCTCGTCTAAAGTCGGGGTGTGTAGATAAGGATTTCCTCTTGCACTCATGTCTCCATAGCCTTGATCGTCTGCAATAATGAGAATCACATTGGGTCTTTGATCTGTTTCAGTGTTGGTTGCACAAGAAAAACACATCAAGAAAATGAGACTTATGTAACACGAATAACAAAACTTCCAATTCATTTCGAATAACTTTGAGCGCTAAAAGCTTTAAGATGGCAAACTTTACAGAATTAATCAAACAATCTGACCTCGTCTTAGTCGATTTTTATGCGGACTGGTGTGGCCCTTGTAAAATGATGTCACCTGTATTAACAGAGGTTAAAAAGCACTTTAACGACAAATTAAAAGTGCTAAAAATCAACGTCGACAACAATCAGAGTTTATCCGCAAAACTACAAGTAAGGGGAGTGCCAACACTGATGTTGTATAAAAGCAACCAACAAGTTTGGAGACAGTCTGGAGTAGTAGATGCGAATCAACTTATCAGTTTAGTCAATTCGCACCTCTAGTATTTTTTACTTTTTAGATACTCCAGGCAAACTTTGATCCGGAGCACTTTGTGTCCAAGGATAATCTTGTGTTACCCTTTGAGGATGCACCTGGTCTAAGCTCTCAGCTTCGTATACTGTTCCGTTTTTAATCACCCATTTAACGCTATTGGTGTTTCTGATGTCGTCTAATGGGTTTTTGTCAAGCACTACCAGATCAGCTAATTTTCCTTCTTCTATGCTTCCTAAATCCTGTTCTAAGCCTATGGCTCTCGCCCCTAAAATGGTGGCGACTTTAAGCGCGTTGTGATTGCTTAAACCTCCACTTTGCATGCTCCACAATTCCCAGTGATAGCCCAAGCCTTGAAGCTGTCCGTGAGAACCAACTCCCGCAATTCCTCCAGCCTTGACTAAGTCATTGACAAAAACAGCATGATCTTCGAAAACGTGTTCTTCTTTCATGAACCAGCCTGCATTTCGTCTTCGCGATTTGGTGTCAAGTTCAGATTTTGGGGTAAATCGATTGATCTTAGCATCTCCCTGTACATCTTCAGTGGCGTAAAAATAGTTTTCGGCCCATGGCCCTCCATATGACACTAATAATGTTGGGGTGTAAGCGGTTTTTGATTGAGCGACGAATGAGGTGAAATCTTCGTAAAGTGGATAAATCGGGAAGGAGTGTTCGTGCCCAGGATAGCCATCAAGTATTTGCGTGATGTTTAATTTAAAATCTAATCCACCCTCTGTTGTCGGCATTAATTCTTGCTCTTTTGCCGCTTCAATAATCCATTGTCTGTGCTTGCGATTTCCGGTCAAGTACATCTTGATGGTCTTGGTATTGTAATATTTTGAATACTGTTTAAGTACATTTTTAGCGTGCTTTAAACTGGTGATGTTGTAACCCCAAAAGCCTACACCAGGACCTGTAGAATAGACTCTTGGCCCTGGTATTTGACCGGCTTCAACCATATCGGCATAAGTGAGTACGTCAGTCGTTGCGGTTTGTGGATCTCTTGTAGTGGTTACCCCATATGCGAGGTTAGCCGCATAAACCCAGACATGGTTTTTGTGCAAGCCCCATGCAGGCCACATATGAGCATGTGTGTCTACAAACCCTGGAACAACGGTTTGACCTTTAGCGTCTATGATATGGGCTTTTGCTCCTGCCGAAATAGCTGAAGCAGATACTTTAGCAATTCGATTATTAACAATATGAATC
>JASFWO010000002.1:0-18644 GCA_050049275.1 Flavobacteriaceae bacterium
CGATCTCTTTTAGAAAAATACAACAAGTTTATGCCCATACCCATAAAAATGGGTACAAAAGAAACCACACATACGGAGGGTGAAGGTGAAGACGCAAAGGAAACAAAAGAGGTGGTCGATGACATTGTCAACAACCCACAGCCCGCATGGATTAAAAAACCAAGTGATCTGCAAGACGTAGATTATAAAAGTTTTTACCGCGAGTTGTATCCCATGCAATTTGAAGAGCCGCTTTTTAACATTCATCTTAATGTTGACTACCCTTTTCATTTAACTGGGATTTTGTATTTCCCAAAAATTTCACAAGATCTGAATGTTCAAAAAGACAGAATTCAACTCTACCAAAACCAAGTGTTTGTCACTGACAATGTAGAAGGTATTGTTCCTGAATTCCTGACTTTACTTCGTGGAGTAATTGATTCACCCGATATCCCTTTGAACGTTTCGCGTAGCTATCTGCAAGCAGATGGAGCCGTCAAAAAAATCAGTAATTATATAACTAGAAAAGTTGCTGACAAACTCAATTCACTCTTTAAAAAAGATCGTGAGGCTTTTGAGCAAAAGTGGAACGATATCAAAGTGGTTATTGAATATGGTATGTTGTCTGAGGATAAGTTCTTTGAAAAGGCCCAAGCCTTCAATTTATTTCCAACAACAGACGGAGACTTCCTGACTTTTGAAGAACTCAAAGAAAAAACCAAAGATTTACAAACTGACAAAGATGACAAACTGGTTCAACTATACGCTTCGGATGTAGAAGCACAACATGCATATATAGAAACAGCAAAAGCCAAGGGATATCAAGTGTTGCTTCTTGATTCTCCAATAGTTGGTCACTTAATCCAAAAGCTGGAAACCACCCATGAAGGAGTGAGTTTCACTAGAGTAGATGCCGATCATATTGATAAATTAATCTCTAAGGAGGATACTACACCAGCCAAATTAAGTGAGGAAGAACAAACCAAACTCAAGGAGCTTGTTGAGAGTCATGTCGATAAAGCCGCATATACCGTACAGCTTGAACCTATGGCTAGCGATGCACCTCCATTGATGATTACACAGCCTGAATTTATGCGTCGAATGAAAGAAATGCAACAAACCGGCGGTGGTGGAATGTTTGGAGGTGGGTTTCCTGAAATGTACAATTTGGTCGTTAATGTCAATCACGAGTTAATTGGACAGATTCTTAACACCAAAACCCAGAAGAAACAAGAAAGGCTCATCAAGCAATCTTTAGACCTAGCACGACTCGCCCAAAACTTGTTAAAAGGGGAAGCGCTGACCAATTTTATAAACAGAAGTTATGAATTGATCAAATAGACTAATCTTAAAAAAAGTGTTAAAAAAGCCATTTCTGTTAGAAATGGCTTTTTATTTTTTGTAAATTTGAATCACCCTAAATCATCAAATATGAACAAGATTCTTTCTTTACTTATAGTTATCCTTTTTTCCTCATCAAGTTTTATAACCCCAAAATCTGATATCCCCATTAAAACAACCTATGTATTGGTACACTCTGCTTGGCTTGGAGCCTGGCAGTGGGAACAAGTTGCATTGTCTCTCACTCAACTAGGCCACACGGTCATCACTCCAGACCTTCCAGGACATGGAAGCGATCCTACTCCTACTGAAAACATCACTATGGATGATTATGTAGCGGTTCTTACAGATATTCTTGACAATGAAGAAGGACCTGTTGTCTTAGTAGGTCATAGTTTTAACGGCATCACCATCAGCCGAGTTGCTGAACTCAGACCCGAAAAAATTAGCAGTTTGGTCTATCTAACCGCTTTTTTAGTCCCTAACGGCGTGTCTTTTTTTGACGCAGTGCAAGGAGTTCAGGGATCCAAAGCAGTAGAAAATTTTTACTTATCCGAGGATCAAACCAAAGCTTTTGTAAAAGAAGAGGCAATACATGAAGCCTTTGCTCACGATGTTCCTTTAGAGGAATTTTAGAAAGCAGCAGCATTTATCGTTCCTGAGCCAGCAGCGCCCCTAGGATACAAGCTCGAAGTCAGCGATGAAGTATTTGGAAAAATACCTAAATACTATATCGAGTGCACCAAAGACAAGGTCATCCCTATTGAAGTACAACGAAGTATGTACAAAGGGAAAGTGCAAAAAACTTTTGTATTGGGGACAAGTCATACCCCAAATTTTTCGGAACCTCAAAAATTGTCTCGTATTTTGGCTAAGATAAAGTAAGGTCTGTTGAGCTGAAAACGAGTAGATCGTTTTGAAATCGCTGTTAATAACCTTATCTTTATTTAAATCGATTTCATGGGTTTTTTTAGAACCATTTCCTCCTTTTTAAAAGACAAGGAATACAGAGGATTGATGTTTACTACCAATGTCGTTTTAGCAATTGGCACGGTGGTCTATCACTTTGTTGAAGGATGGTCATGGCTCGATAGCATCTATTTCAGCATCATTACCCTGACCACCATTGGATATGGTGACTTGTCACCACAGACAGTCCCAGGTAAAATTTTTACCATGGTTTACATACTGGTAGGTGTAGGACTGATTTTGGGATTTGTCAACACGGTTTATCGTCACTATGCCGACAATCGGTACAAAAGAAAATGAATTTAAAAGATCCTCATACCTGCATTGCACCTAACCTCCCAGATGCAGATATTCAACTTTATCCGAATTTTTTAACCCCTCAATTTGCTTTAAATCTTTTCGAAGTTTTTAAAAACAAGATTCCTTGGAGACATGACCCAGTGAAAGTCTTTGGGAAAACCTACATGCAGCCAAGACTCACTTCCTTACACGGAACCACCAAACAAAGTTATGGATATTCCAACCTGCGAATGTACCCCGAACCTATGACACCCGAAATGCTTGATTTGATAACTCGAATCAAACCGCTTAACAGCACACGTTTCAACATAGTATTGCTCAATATGTACAGAGACGGAAATGACAGCAACGGCTGGCATGCTGACAACGAAAAAGAATTGGGTCAAAATCCAGTCATTGCTTCCATAAGTTTAGGAGCATCAAGAATCTTTAAACTCAAAAACCGACACGATAAAAACCTTACACACCAAATGTTGTTAGAAAATGGCAGTCTTCTAATAATGTCTGGACAAACCCAACATCATTGGCTACACCACATTCCTAAAACTAAAAAACAGATTGGTACTCGTATAAATTTGACTTTTAGGAAAGTTTTGGATTCAGCTTAAAAACTGCATCTTTGTAAGGATGAAAAATATTGTAATTAGCACTTTTGGTTTGTTGTTTTTTGCAGCCTGTACTCCTCCAGAGCCAGACATGAAAGTGATTGTGTCGGTCAAAGAACTCAAAAAAGGAACCCTTTTTCTAGAAAAGGTTCTAGACTCTCTTTTGGTAATCATTGACTCTGCTCAAGTAGCACGTGAGGAAGCTGTGACTTTAACAGCCGACCTAGACCATGCCGAATTGTTTTATTTAACACTCAACAAAAATGGAGCTAATGACGAGGACAACCGAATTCCTTTTTTTGGCGACTATGGAACGATTGAGATCAATACCCTATTGGATCGTTTTGCCACAGAAGCAGTTGTAAAAGGATCTGACACCCATGATTTATACAATTCTTACATGCGTATTGTAAAACGTTTCAACGAGGAAGAACTCGATTTGATTGCTCAATATTTTCAATTTCAAAAAAACAACAACCCAGACAGTTTGGCTCTTCTTGAAGAACAATCATCACAATTGACCAAACGAAAAATATTGTTTACGGTCAATTTTGCGGTCAACAATGGACAGAGTGTATTGGCTCCCTACTTGGCCCTAACAGAGCTCAATGATATACAACCTAGTTTGTTAGACACCATTGCCAAATCTATGACTCTCGAAGTCGCCTCTACAAAATACGGTAGTTTGTTAAGTGAATATGTGGGAGAGCTTACAAAGCAATAACTCGATCCAATAATGCATTGCCTTTTTCAAGCAAATCGTCGGCGATTTGTTTAAAGTGTGCTTGTGAGTTTTGACCTTTGTTTTGGTAAATTCTGGCAGTCAATGTATCGAAAAGATCCACCGCATCATCAATAATCTTTTGACTTTCTTTATGGTTCGCATCAGGCTTTGCATTTTCCCAATCCAAAGCTTGCTGAATTACTTCACCCAACACATAATTTAAATCTTTTTTTAAGTCACGTATACTTGCCATAGTCTTTTCATTTTAAAATAACTGTCTTCACAGTCATACGTTCATATTCTATCAAAGATAGCCAATGTCATCTTAATGCAACTTGCAAAAAGCTCAATAGGTTAGCCCTCGTAGTGAACATAGTTGCGAGGGGTTTCATAAAGCGTAACCGCTAATTGTTTGTCAGAATCAATGTGAGTTCGAAGCTTGTTCCAAATCACAACCACAATATTCTCTGCCGTAGGAATCAGATTTTTAAATTCAGGGACTTGCTCGTTCAAGTTTTTATGGTCAAAAGCATCCTCTACTTCCGATTTGATCAAATCTTTGAGTATTTTCATATCCATAACATAACCTGTTTTTGGATCGATATTTCCAGTGACATGCACAATCAGTTCGTAATTGTGTCCATGATAATATGGGTTGGCACACTTGCCAAACACTTCTTCATTGGCAGCATCGTCCCAATCGGGGCGATACAATCTATGAGCGGCATTAAAATGAGCCTTACGGCTGACAGTTACTGACATATGGTGAAAAGATCTTTATAAAAACGTTCAAAAATAATCACAAACCAAACGGTATAACGTTCTGGGTGTGCCGACACATCTAGTTTAACTTCCTCTATGAGCATCCATTTCCAACTGGCCACCTCGTCTGGATTGATGTTTGGGTTGTTATTGTAACGTCCTATCATGATGTGATCGAGTTCGTATTCTGTGAGTCCGTTATCGAATGGAGCCTTATATATAAATGAGGTCAGTTCAGTCAGTTGGGTGGTAAAACCCATTTCTTCTTGAAGCCGACGCGTACCAGCCTGAATATTAGACTCACCACTGCGTTGGTGACTGCAACAAGTGTTGGTCCATAAGCCTGGGGAGTGATATTTGTGAAGCGCACGCTGTTGAAGCATCAGCTCATTTTGGTCATTCAACACAAATACAGAGAATGCACGATGCAACACGGCCTTTTGGTGTGCCTCCAACTTAGGCATCAAGCCAATAGGGTTGTCATGCTCATCAACCAACACCACTTTTTCTTCAAATTGATTCCCCATGACTCAAAAATACAAATATTGCAGCTCAGAAAGGCTATAATCCCAAAAAAGCAGATATTTTTGCGCCATCATGAGTTTTACAAACGAAATCGCTCGCCGCCGAACATTTGGCATCATATCTCACCCAGATGCAGGAAAAACCACTCTGACAGAAAAACTTCTTCTCTTTGGTGGAGCCATACAAGAAGCAGGGGCGGTAAAGTCCAACAAAATTCAAAAATCCGCAACTAGTGATTTTATGGAGATTGAGCGACAACGAGGAATTTCGGTGGCAACTTCCGTGCTGGCTTTTCACTATCGTGATAAAAAAATTAACATCTTAGATACTCCTGGACACAAAGACTTTGCTGAGGACACCTTTAGAACCCTAACAGCTGTCGATAGTGTGATTGTAGTCATCGACGTAGCCAAAGGAGTTGAAGAACAAACAGAAAAACTGGTTGAGGTCTGTCGGATGCGCAACATCCCCATCATTGTGTTTATCAACAAACTTGACCGAGAGGGAAAAGATGCATTTGACCTATTAGACGAGGTCGAACAAAAATTAGGTTTTAAGGTGGTTCCATTGAGTTTCCCCATTGGAATGGGTTATGATTTTCAGGGGATCTACAACCTGTGGCGCAAACGCCTGCGTCTTTTTGATGAGGCCAACAAAACCCGCATAGCAGATGCCATGGATTTTGATGACATCAACGATCCTAGCCTCAGCACCCATATTGGCGAACAAGCTGCAGCGACCTTAAGAGAAGAGATCGAATTGGTCACAGAAGTCTATCCAGCGTTTGACAGCGAAGCCTATTTGGCAGGGCAACAACAGCCAGTATTTTTTGGATCTGCCCTCAATAATTTTGGAGTACAAGAGTTGCTGGACTGCTTTGTCGAAATTGCCCCTACACCAAGGCCAAAAAGCAGTGTAGAACGCCTGGTAGCGCCCGATGAAGATAACTTTAGTGGTTTTGTTTTTAAAATACATGCAAACATGGACCCCAAGCACCGCGACCGATTGGCTTTTATAAAGGTGGTATCGGGGACTTTTGAACGCAATACACCTTATCTGCATGTACGTTTGGGAAAAAAACTAAAATTCAGCAGCCCCAATGCCTTCTTTGCGGATAAAAAAGAGATTGTTTCTGTCTCTTATCCCGGGGACATTGTGGGACTCCACGACACAGGTAATTTTAAAATTGGTGATACCTTGACTGCAGGGGAAGTGTTGCACTTTTCAGGGATTCCAAGTTTTTCACCAGAACACTTTAGATACATCAACAATGCCGATCCCATGAAAGCCAAACAATTGGCCAAAGGAATCGATCAGCTTATGGACGAAGGAGTGGCCCAGCTTTTTACCCTTGAACTCAACGGTCGCAAAGTGATTGGCACCGTAGGTGCATTACAGTTTGAGGTAATTCAATACCGCTTGGAACACGAATACGGCGCTAAGTGTAGCTACGAAAACCTGAACGTACATAAAGCCTGCTGGGTAGAAACCCCTGATCCACAACACCCCGATTTTAAAGAATTCTCCCGTGTGAAAGCCAAGTTTTTAGCCAAAGACAAACAAGGGCAGTTGGTTTTTTTGGCAGACTCTGCTTTTTCCCTACAGATGACCCAAGACAAATACGCCGCCCTTGAGTTCCATGCAACTTCGGAGTTTTAAAGTAATTTCAAAAGATTTTACATACAATTTCAGCTTAATCTTTCTACCCAAAAAATTATTTTATAAAAAAACCCTCTGTTTGGAGGGTTTTGTTTTGTTAGGCTTCTCCGGGAGGCCCGAAGTTGAGCGGAATGGAGGGCTGATCATACTCTTTGATCTCTCCATGTGCCGCTTCAAAGCGCTGAACGTTATCGCCCAGAGCATTTAAAAAGCGTTTGGCATGCTGAGGGGTAAGTATGATCCGCGAGCGTACTTTGGCTTTAGGAGCGCCTGGCATCACATTGATAAAGTCGACCACAAACTCAGAAACCGAGTGATTGATAATCGCCAAGTTGGTATAGGTACCTTGTGCGGTTTCCTGATCCAACTCAATGTTGATGCTGCCCTCTTTTTTAGCTTTATTGTCGCTCATTAGGCATTCAAGTTAAATTCCTTTTTAGCCAATAGCTCTTCGTACTCATCTGTATAGCCCACAATGATGTCATTGTAAGCTCGGTTACCCGTTCCTGCAGGGATTTTATGCCCTACAATTACGTTTTCTTTGAGTCCCTCTAGGGTGTCAATCTTACCGTTGACAGCTGCCTCGTTAAGTACTTTGGTCGTTTCTTGGAACGATGCCGCAGAGATAAACGATTTGGTCTGTAACGACGCTCGAGTGATACCTTGTAGGATAGGCGTTGCAGTTGCGTTCACAGCATCGCGAGCCTCTACTAGAGCCTTGTCTTCACGTCGGAGCAACGAATTCTCATCGCGCAACTGACGTGCTGTCACAATCTGACCCGCTTTGAGATTCTCAGAATCACCTACTTCGGTAATAACTTTAGACCCAAACAAGGCGTCGTTTTCGTCAATGAAGTCAATTTTGTGAACCAGTTGTCCTTCAAGGAAAGTTGTGTCACCTGAATCTTCGATTCGAACCTTACGCATCATCTGACGAACAACCACTTCGAAGTGTTTGTCGTTGATCTTCACTCCTTGTAATCGATATACTTCTTGTACTTCGTTGACCAAGTACTGCTGAACAGCAGATGGGCCTTTGATGTCCAAAATATCGTTAGGAGTGATGGCACCATCCGAAAGCGGCATACCAGCTTTGACAAAGTCATTTTCCTGTACCAAAATTTGGTTAGATAATTTGACTAGGTACTTTTTGATTTCTCCTGTTTTCGATTCGATTATAATTTCACGGTTTCCACGTTTGATTTTACCAAACGACACGACACCGTCGATTTCAGAAACAACCGCCGGATTGGAAGGATTACGTGCTTCGAATAGCTCGGTTACCCTTGGTAAACCACCTGTAATATCACCCGATTTGGCCGACTTACGTGGAATTTTTACCAGAATTTTTCCTGCTTCAATAGCATCTCCATCATTGACCATCAAGTGGGCACCCACTGGGAGGTTGTAGGACTGTAAAGTATTTCCTTTTTTATCCTGAATCAATAAGGTAGGAATGACTTTTTTGTTTCTCGACTCAGTAATCACTTTTTCTTGGAAACCAGTCTGCTCGTCGATTTCAACCTGATAGGTTACGCCTTGCTGAATGTTTTCGTATCCAATTTTTCCTGAGAATTCAGAGATAATCACACCATTATAGGGATCCCACTGACAAATGATATCATCCTTTTTGATTGCTTGACCATCTTTGATATGGATAAAGGAACCGTAAGGAATGATATTATTACTCAACGTAATACCTGTCTTTTTGTCGACCAATTTAAGTTCAGTAGTTCTAGAGATGACAATCTTTACGTCATTTCCATCGCTGTCTTTTCCATCAACGGTTTTTAGGTCTTCCAATTCGGCTTTACCATCAAACTTGGCAACCAATTTATTTTCCTCAGAAATGTTACCTGCAATACCCCCTACGTGGAATGTACGCAAGGTAAGCTGTGTACCTGGTTCCCCAATAGACTGAGCTGCAATAACTCCGACAGACTCTCCTATCTGAACCATTTTACCATTGGCAAGGTTGCGTCCATAACACTTGGCACAGATACCTTTTTTAGCTTCACATGTAAGAGCCGAACGAACTTCCACACGCTCAATAGGTGAGGCGTCTAACAGCTTGGCATGGTGGTCTAAGATCTCTTGACCGCCTTCTACGATGACAGAGCCATCAGAGGGGTTGATCACATCAAACAGAGCCACACGACCGACAATACGATCGCCCAATTTCTCTACAACTTCTTCATTCTTTTTCAAGGCTTCCACTGTGATACCTCGAAGTGTACCACAATCTTCAGTGTTGACAATTACATCTTGAGCAACATCGTGTAAACGACGCGTTAGGTAACCCGCATCAGCAGTTTTCAATGCCGTATCGGCAAGACCCTTACGAGCACCGTGAGTAGAAATAAAGTATTCCAAAATGGAAAGCCCTTCTTTAAAGTTAGACAAGATGGGGTTTTCGATGATTTCTCCTCCACCTGCGTTAGACTTTTTAGGCTTCGCCATCAGGCCTCGCATACCCGTAAGCTGACGGATCTGCTCTTTAGATCCTCGAGCTCCAGAATCCAACATCATATATACAGAGTTGAACCCTTGTTGATCTTCTCGGATACGCTTCATGGCCAATTCAGTCAATGTGGCATTGGCTGAAGTCCAAACATCAATCACCTGATTATAACGCTCATTATTGGTAATAAGACCCATGTTATAATTGGCTATAATACCATCTACCTGTTCATTGGCGCTTGCAATAAGCTGATCCTTTTCAGGGGGGATAATAATATCTCCAAGACTAAAGGACAATCCGCCTTTAAAAGCAAAACTGTAACCCATGTCTTTAATTTCATCCAAGAAAGCTGCAGTTTCAGGAACTGAAGTCGCTTTAAGGATGTTTCCAATAATATCACGAAGTGATTTCTTAGTCAGTACTTCATTGATATATCCTGCTTTTTCAGGTACAACTTCATTAAATAATACGCGACCAACAGTAGTTTCTATGATCTGAAACACAAGCTCACCCTCTTGATTGAAATCTTTGGTACGAACCTTGATTTCAGCGTTCAATTCTACACGTCCTTCATTGAAGGCAATGGTCACCTCTTCTGGGCTGTAAAATGTCAATCCTTCTCCTTTAACAGTCACCTCTTTTGTAGACTTTCTGGCTTTGGTCATATAATATAGACCCAATACCATGTCTTGAGACGGAACTGTAATTGGTGACCCGTTAGCAGGGTTGAGAATGTTGTGTGATGCAAGCATCAAAAGCTGGGCTTCTAATATGGCCTCGGGACCCAAAGGAAGGTGAACCGCCATTTGGTCACCATCAAAGTCAGCATTGAATGCTGTACATGCTAATGGGTGCAATTGGATGGCTTTTCCTTCAATAAGCTTGGGTTGAAAAGCTTGAATACCGAGTCTGTGTAGTGTGGGGGCACGGTTCAAAAGAACTGGATGACCTTTGAGGACATTTTCCAAAATATCCCATACTACAGGCTCTCGCTTGTCAATAATCTTTTTTGCAGATTTTACGGTTTTAACAATTCCGCGCTCTATAAGTTTACGAATGATAAAAGGCTTATAAAGTTCTGCTGCCATGTTTTTAGGAAGACCACACTCAAACAATTTGAGCTCAGGACCTACAACAATTACAGAACGTGCAGAATAATCAACACGTTTACCTAAAAGGTTCTGGCGGAATCTACCTTGCTTTCCTTTAAGAGAATCAGAAAGTGATTTCAAAGGACGATTGGCATCCGTTTTAACAGCAGAAGACTTACGTGTGTTGTCAAAAAGTGAGTCAACGGACTCTTGCAACATACGTTTTTCATTTCGTAGAATTACCTCTGGTGCTTTTATTTCGACCAAACGCTTTAGACGGTTGTTACGAATAATCACACGTCGATATAAATCATTGAGATCAGAAGTTGCAAAACGTCCTCCATCTAGCGGTACCAATGGACGTAGCTCAGGAGGAATAACCGGGATGGCCTTCATGATCATCCACTCAGGATTGTTGTCGCGGTTTTGATTGGCTTCGCGCAACGCCTCTACTACTTGTAAACGCTTTAAAGCTTCCGTCTTACGTTGTTTTGAAGTTTCGTTATTGGCCTTATCTCTTAATTGGTATGAAAGAGCGTCTAAATCGATTCGGCTTAATAATTCTATCAAACACTCGGCTCCCATTTTAGCAATAAACTTATTGGGGTCTGAGTCTTCCAAATATTGGTTTTCAGCTGGGATTTTTTCGAGTACATTTAGGTACTCTTCCTCAGTTAGGAAATCCATTTTCTGAAGAGGTTCTCCTTCTTCGTTCGTTGCAATACCTGGTTGAATGACCACATAGCGCTCGTAATAAATGATCATATCGAGCTTTTTGGATGGCAATCCAAGTAAGTATCCAATTTTGTTTGGCAAAGAGCGGAAATACCATATGTGGGCTACTGGCACCACCAAGCTGATGTGACCTACACGGTCACGACGTACTTTCTTTTCGGTTACTTCTACACCACATCGGTCACAAACAATTCCTTTATAGCGGATACGTTTGTATTTACCACAGGCACATTCAAAATCTTTAACAGGTCCAAAAATTCGCTCACAAAACAGTCCATCACGCTCAGGTTTGTGCGTACGGTAGTTGATGGTTTCGGGCTTAAGCACCTCCCCACGTGAAGCCGCAAGAATGGACTCCGGAGAGGCCAATCCTATGGATATTTTGTTAAAGCTTACAGGTTGTTGATTGTCGTTAAATCTAGCCATTTTACTGAATGGATTAAAATATTATTCTTCTAGTCGTATGTCGAGTCCAAGACCCTTAAGTTCGTGCATCAAAACATTGAATGACTCAGGCAAACCAGGTTTTGGCATGGCCTCACCCTTGACAATTGATTCGTATGTTTTAGCACGTCCGACCACGTCATCCGACTTGACCGTAAGTATTTCTTGTAAGGTACTGGAAGCACCATAGGCCTCTAAAGCCCATACTTCCATCTCTCCAAATCGTTGGCCACCAAACTGTGCTTTACCACCAAGCGGTTGCTGAGTGATAAGCGAGTAAGGACCTATCGATCGTGAGTGCATTTTATCGTCTACCATGTGACCCAGCTTAAGCATGTAAATCACCCCTACCGTAGCAGGTTGATCGAAACGCTGACCTGTACCACCATCATAAAGATAAGTGTGTCCATACTGTGGTATGCCAGCCTCTTTGATAAGGGCAGCGACTTCATCACTTGAAGCCCCATCAAAAATAGGTGTAGAGAAGTTTTTGTCTAACTTCTGCCCAGCCCAACCCAGTACGGTTTCGTATATCTGTCCGATATTCATTCGAGATGGTACACCAAGAGGATTGAGTACAATATCAACAGGTGTTCCGTCTTCTAGGAACGGCATGTCTTCTTCACGAACAATACGGGCTACAATACCCTTGTTTCCGTGACGACCCGCCATTTTATCACCCACTTTCAACTTGCGTTTTTTGGCGATATAAACCTTAGCAAGTTTTAAGATTCCTGCAGGTAATTCATCCCCAACAGAAATGGTAAACTTATCTCTTCGCAATGCACCTTGCAAGTCATTTTCTTTAATCTTGTAGTTGTGCATTAGGTTGTTTACTGTCGCGTTGATTTTGGTGTCAACAGTCCATGTACCACTAATAAGGTGTGCGTAATCGTCGACGCCATTAAGCATTTTAAGGGTAAACTTCTTGCCTTTTGGCAGAACTTCTTCGCCCAAATCATTAAACACTCCTTGACAAGTTTTTCCACTAAGGATGGTGAAAAGCTTTTCAACCAATAAAGATTTTAGATCTTCAAACTTGGTTTCAAACTTGATATCTAGAGCTTCTAAATCTTCTTTGTCTTGCGAACGACGGCGCTTGTCTTTAACAATGCGTGTAAACAACTTTTTGTCGATTACAACCCCTTCCAGTGATGGAGGTGCTTTCAAAGATGCGTCTTTTACGTCACCTGCTTTATCACCAAAAATGGCACGAAGAAGTTTTTCTTCAGGAGTAGGATCTGATTCTCCTTTAGGAGTAATCTTACCAATCAAAATATCTCCTGATTTGACTTCTGCGCCAACTCGGATCATACCGTTTTCATCAAGGTCTTTTGTGGCCTCTTCGCTTACGTTGGGAATATCGTTGGTTAACTCTTCCTTACCAAGCTTTGTGTCTCGTACCTCTAAGGCATATTCATCAATGTGTATTGAAGTAAATATGTCTTCACGAACCACTTTTTCAGAAATCACAATCGCGTCCTCAAAGTTGTATCCTTTCCAAGGCATAAAGGCTACTTTCATATTGCGACCAAGTGCCAACTCTCCATTTTGGGTAGCATAGCCTTCACACAATACTTGTCCTTTTTCAACTCTGTCACCCACACGAACGATCGGTTTCAGGTTGATGGTAGTTCCTTGGTTGGTTTTTCTAAACTTAACCAGAGGGTACACTTTTTCATCAGATTCAAAACTGATGAGTTTTTCCTCATCTGTACTTTTGTATTTGATTTTGATCAAATCTGCATCTACATAAGTAACAACTCCTTGACCTTCGGCATTGATCAATACTCGAGAGTCTCTGGCTACCTGACGCTCTAAACCAGTACCAACGATGGGTGCCTGGGGGCGTAGAAGAGGTACGGCCTGACGCATCATGTTTGATCCCATCAGTGCACGGTTGGCATCGTCATGCTCCAAGAAAGGAATCAAAGATGCTGAAATCGAAGCAATTTGGTTCGGAGCAACATCGGTGTAATCAATGGATGTTGGCTCAACTACCGGGTAATCTGCCTCAGATCGTGCAATCACTTTTTCGATAGAGATCTTTCCTTTATCGTCTTTTTCAACGTTGGCTTGAGCAATCAGTTTGCCTTCTTCCTCCTCAGCAGACAGATAAGTCATGTCGTTTAGATCTACAACACCATTTTCTACTTTTCGATAGGGAGTTTCTATAAAACCTAAGTTGTTGACTTTGGCAAATACACCTAGAGATGAAATCAAACCAATGTTGGGACCTTCAGGTGTTTCAATTGGACACATTCTACCATAGTGGGTATAGTGTACGTCACGTACCTCGAATCCAGCACGTTCGCGCGATAGACCTCCAGGGCCTAATGCAGAAAGTCGGCGTTTATGGGTGATTTCAGCCAATGGGTTGGTCTGATCCATAAATTGAGACAATTGGTTGGTTCCAAAGAATGAGTTGATTACCGATGAAAGTGTCTTTGCATTGATCAAATCAATCGGAGTAAAGACCTCATTGTCACGGACGTTCATACGTTCACGAATCGTACGTGCCATTCGAGAAAGACCTACACCAAACTGAGATGATAATTGCTCACCAACCGTACGTACACGACGGTTTGAAAGGTGATCGATGTCATCGATCTCTGCTTTAGAGTTTATTAGTTCGATCAAATATTTGATGATGGTTATGATGTCGTCTTTTGTTAAGACTTGTTTGTCCATCTCAATATCAAGACCCAGCTTTTTATTCATCCTGTAGCGCCCTACCTCACCGAGGTTATAACGCTGATCAGAAAAGAACAATTTATCAATAATACCGCGAGCTGTTTCCTCATCTGGTGGCTCAGCATTACGCAACTGTCTGTATATGTGTTCTACGGCTTCTTTTTCAGAGTTGGTAGGATCTTTTTGTAGGGTATTATGGATGATTGCATAATCAGCAGATTCCAAATCCTCTTTGTGCAGTAGGACTGTTTTGGCGTTGGCCTCTACAATCTGATCGATGTGTTCTTTTTCGAGTATGGTGTCTCGATCTAGTACGATTTCATTTCGTTCGATAGAGACCACTTCTCCAGTATCTTCATCAACAAAATCTTCAAACCAAGTATTCAACACACGAGCAGCTAGTTTTCTGCCCAATACTTTTTTGAGTCCAGTCTTGGACACTTTGATTTCTTCAGCTAAATCGAAAATCTCTAAAATATCTTTGTCACGCTCATATCCAATCGCACGGAAGAGTGTAGTAACAGGTAATTTCTTTTTACGATCAATGTATGCATACATCACACTGTTGATGTCCGTTGCAAACTCTATCCATGAACCCTTGAAAGGGATTACACGAGCTGAATATAGTTTTGTTCCGTTTGCGTGGAATGACTGACCGAAAAATACACCCGGTGAACGATGTAATTGAGAAACAACAATTCGTTCGGCACCATTAATAACAAATGTACCACTTGGGGTCATGTAAGGGATGGTTCCTAAAAAAACGTCCTGAACGATGGTTTCAAAGTCCTCATGTTCTGGGTCAGTGCAATATAGTTTTAATCGAGCTTTTAACGGCACACTATAGGTAAGTCCTCTTTCAATACACTCAATAATGGAGTATCGAGGTGGATCCACAAAATAATCTAAAAACTCGAGTACGAACTGATTGCGCGTATCGGAAATAGGAAAATTTTCCTTGAAGGTGTTAAAAAGGCCTTCATTATCACGCTCGTCAGATTTGGTCTCGAGTTGAAAAAAGTCTTGAAAAGATTTAATTTGGATGTCCAGAAAATCGGGGTACTCAGGTGTGTTGATGGCCGAGGAAAAATTGATTCTTTCAGGATGTGTTGACATAGACAACAGTTGTTATTTTAGAATAAATGAACAGCTAAGAGCTGCTTTCGTTTTCAAAACGAAGCTAAGGCCAGCGGAAAAATCCGTGGCCTTAGAATGAGTTAATCAGTGAGGGTTACTTCAATTCAACCTCAGCGCCAGCTTCTTCAAGAGAAGACTTTAAGCCTTCTGCTTCGTCTTTGGCTACACCTTCTTTGATTGGGCTAGGAGCGTTGTCTACCAATTCTTTGGCTTCTTTCAAACCAAGACCAGTAAGCTCTTTAACCAATTTAACGACGGCAAGTTTTGAGCCACCAGCTGCTTTAAGAATTACATCAAATTCTGATTTTTCTTCTCCACCAGCAGCGTTGCCACCACCAGCAGCAGGACCAGCAACAGCTACTGCAGCAGCAGCCGGCTCGATACCATATTCTTCTTTAAGAATTTCGGCCAATTCATTTACTTCTTTAACAGTAAGGTTGACCAATTGTTCTGCAAAATCTTTTAAATCTGCCATTTTGAACGTATTTATAATAGAGTTGTGTTAAACAAAAAATTTATGCTTCCTTTTCGGATAGCGTTTTAATAATTCCAGCGAGGGTTCCACCACCCGATTGAAGGGCTGAAACCACGTTTTTAGCAGGAGACTGCAACAGTGTAATTATTTCACCGATGAGTTCTTCCTTAGACTTGATATTAACCAGGGCTTCAACTTGGTCGTCGCCCAAGTAAATAGCTTCCTCAATGTAGGCTCCCTTTAAAATCGGTCGATCAGACTTCTTACGAAAATCTTTGATGACTTTGGCAGGCGCATTACCTACTTCAGAAAACATCATCGCGGTGTTTCCTTTGAGTACATCGGTTAGATCTCCGAAATTTTTATCAGAGGCCTCCATGGCTTTGGCTAACAATGTGTTCTTAACTACAGTAAGCTCAATTCCGGCTTTGAAACAGGCACGACGCAAACTTGAGGTTTTCGCCGCATCTAGTCCAGAAACATCTGTCAAATAGATGTTGGTGCTGTCACCGAGCTGTACAGTTAAGTTTTCGATAGCTTGTGCTTTTTCTTCTCTTGTCATAATTTACATTTAGCTACCCGTTAAACAGTTTTGAATTCAATTGGAATGCTTGGACTCATGGTGCTTGATAAAGAGACACTTTTGATGTAAGTTCCTTTAGTAGAAGCAGGTTTGAGTTTGACCAATGTTTGCATCAACTCATTTGCATTTCCTAAAATCTTATCTGCATCAAAAGATACTTTACCAATCGCGGCATGTACAATACCGGTCTTGTCCACTTTAAAGTCAATCTTACCAGCCTTTACCTCGCGTACGGCTTTGGCGACATCCATAGTCACTGTACCAGTTTTAGGGTTAGGCATCAAACCACGCGGTCCGAGCACACGACCCAAAGGTCCGAGCTTGCCCATTACGCTTGGCATGGTAATAATAACGTCCACATCTGTCCATCCGTCCTTGATTTTCTGTAAATACTCATCCAGACCAACAAAGTCAGCACCTGCCTCTTTGGCTTCGGATTCTTTATCCGGAGTTACCAAGGCCAATACTTTGACTTCTTTACCAGTTCCATGAGGCAGTGTAACTACACCACGAACCATCTGATCTGCTTTACGAGGATCTACGCCTAGACGTACAGCCAAATCTACAGAAGCATCAAATTTGGTAGAGGTAATCTCTTTAACCAAAGATGCAGCATCCGCTAAGGAATACATGGTCGCACGGTCTATCTTAGACAGCGCTTCCTTTCTTTTTTTGGAAATTTTTGCCATTGTATTTCAATATCAAGGTTAAAGAGGCGCCTGACCTTTTACGGTTAGGCCCATAGATCGAGCGGTTCCAGCAACCATTTTCATGGCTGACTCAACCGTAAATGCATTTAAATCTTGCATTTTATCTTCAGCGATTGTGCGTACTTGATCCCAAGTCACACTGGCTACTTTGCTTCGGTTGGGTTCTCCAGATCCTTTTTTAACCTTTGCGGCTTCCAACAGTTGAACGGCTGCAGGTGGCGTCTTTACAACAAAGTCAAATGACTTATCTGCATAGACAGAGATCACAACAGGTAAAACCTTACCGGCTTTGTCTTGAGTTCGAGCATTAAACTGCTTACAGAACTCCATGATGTTCACTCCAGCGGCACCTAAAGCGGGTCCAACCGGTGGCGACGGATTCGCAGCACCTCCCCTAACTTGTAGCTTAACTACTTTACTTACTTCTTTTGCCATTGTTAAAATATATTGACCTCGCCGCATGGAAGCTGCATTGAAATCGTATCATGTAACACTTATATTTTCTCTACTTGCATATATGAAAGCTCGAGCGGTGTTTTTCTACCGAAAATTTTCACCATCACTTCCAACTTGCGTTTTTCTTCATTAATTTTCTCAATCGAACCATTAAACCCGTTGAAAGGTCCATCAATAACTTTGATGGTTTCACCAATCGTAAAGGGTATGGATACATTTTCTGACTGTACTGCCAATTCATCTACTTTTCCAAGCATGCGATTTACTTCAGATTGGCGTAGCGGCACAGGGTCTCCACCTTTGGTCTCACCTAAAAAACCGATGACATTGGTGATGGAACGAATGATATGCGGTACCTCTCCAGATAAATTGGCTTTCACCATGATGTATCCAGGAAAGTACACACGTTCTTTGTTGATTTTTTTGCCTTTGCGTATTTGTATGACTTTCTCGGTAGGTACCAAGACGTCATCGACATAATCCGAAAGCCCATGACGTGAAATTTCAGACTCAATATATGTTTTGATCTTATTTTCCTGCCCGCTAACCGCGCGAACCACATACCACTTTTTAACGTCTGTATCTGTCATGAGGTTATTGGATTAACTGGAAATAAAATTTAACAAAACGGGAAAGTACAGAGTCAGCGCCCCAAATGGCTAGCGAAAAAAGAATTGAAAACACCAAAACGACGGTAGTCAGCCTTTGTAATTCAGGCCAAGCCGTCCATGTGACGTGTTTTTTTAATTCTTCAAATGACTCTTTTACGTACTGTATCATAGCAAAATGTCCTGTTTGCACGGGTTGAGAGACTCGAACTCCCGACACCTGGTTTTGGAGACCAGTGCTCTACCAACTGAGCTAAACCCGTCTCTGTTGGTGTTCGCGCTCCTATTTACCTACTCGTCGAAGTCCGACACACCTAATTATTTTTGTTATAAAAGGTGTCGTGCAAAAGCACGACACCTTATAATGATCGTCTAAAACTAATTTA
>JASFWO010000051.1:0-6490 GCA_050049275.1 Flavobacteriaceae bacterium
TGAATGCTAAAAAACCCAAAAAACGTAAAACCTCTAAAAAGTAGTGGCACTCGAGTTGTTATCCCCGGTTCCCGAAGCTGTTCTGGCAAGTAGCATGCTCATGCCACCCCAGACATTAGGAAACCAAATACTTAAGAACACACATCAAGACGGATTTCCAGACCTGAGTGAAGTGCGTGTTGCGCTAGTGGGAGTCCAAGAAACACGCTCTGTTGGGCAGCCTCACCAAAGAAAACAAGATTTATCTGCCATACGAAAATCATTATATGGATTATTTGCAGGCAACTGGCCCAATGTGATCGCAGATTTAGGAGATCTTCCAATTGGAGATTCAGAATCAGATTCACATAGAGCTCTTCAAGATGTAGCATCAGAGCTTTACAAGCAAAACATTTTGTTGTTGGCCTTTGGCGGAAGTCAAGAAAACTTATTGGGCTTAAGTGCTGTTTTTACACAGCATGAAGCTTATTTTAATCTGTGTTCAATCGATTATAAGTTTGATTTTGGTGTACACGGGGTGCTTATTGATAATGAGTCTTATATGTCAAAGTTGATATCTGCTCGCCCCAATTTTTTATTAAACTATTGCAATTTAGGGTATCAAAGTTATTATGTAGCCCAAGAGGAATTGGATTTGATAGAGCGTCTTTATTTTGATGCTGTGAGGCTAGGTGAATTACATGCAGATATGAAAGTTTCTGAGCCGTATCTTAGAGATTCTGACATTGTTACAATCGATATGTCCTCGGTCATGTCTCAAGTTTTGGGAGGGGGTTTAACTCAAGTCAATGGTTTTTCAGCACATCAAATATGCGTGTTGGCACGCTATGTCGGTTTGAGTGATCGAGTTGGGATGGTTAGTTTGAACAACATACCCCAAACTCCAGAGGCAGCTCAGTTAGCAGGACAAACACTATGGTATATTATTGAAGGTTTGCAACACAGGGCCAACGAATATCCTTTTTCAATTTCTGACGGTTCTACGAAATATGTGGTGCCCCATGACGAACACGAACTGATCTTTTATCAAAGTACAACTACCAAAAGATGGTGGGTTTTGGTCCCTATCACAAATAATAATATAGAAGAATACTCGTTATTACCGTGTAATGAATCCGATTATTTGTCTTCAATCGAAGGAATAATCCCAGAACGTTGGTGGCGCACAATGCGTCGAAATTTGGTGTAAATTCTATATTTTTGAATCACCTTGTGTGAAATGAATTGATTAACTTAGTTTTCTAAATGAAAAACACATTTGTTGCATTACTGTTGCTTGGGTCTATATCATCTTGCAAATTTTTATTTCCGCCTGACAGTCAAGGGGAACTTATGGGGGCAAGATCCAAAAAAAAACAATTCTATCCTGAAAAGCCTCACGGTATGGTAGAGATACCTGGTGGGTCTTTTATAATGGGTTCTTCAGATGAGGATTTAGTAGACGCCCAAAATGACCCCACCAAGACCGTCACTGTGCGATCATTTTACATGGATGACACCGAAATTTCCAATGCCGAGTACAGAGCTTTTGTTGAATGGGTTAAAGATTCGATTGTGCGCACCCAACTGGCCGTGGCAGCTGTGGAGGAGGCAGGCTATGATTTTCCAACAGAAAAAGAATTGGATCAAGATGGAATCCTTCAGTATTTTCCAAAATTTGAAAATGAAGAAGAAAAAACAGGAGCTTACGAAGAATATCTAGATGAATATTCTTTTGGTAGTAACATTTTAGATAATTGGCTTTCGACT
This sequence comes from Flavobacteriaceae bacterium, assembly GCA_050049275.1. GTDB lineage: Bacteria > Bacteroidota > Bacteroidia > Flavobacteriales > Flavobacteriaceae > UBA724. The sequence goes on from JASFWO010000051.1 coordinate 1,750, forward strand.
TACCAAGCCCCTGACTCAGTTTTTCACTATCACTTACCCCTAAACAAAGACGTAGATATTATTTGGGATCGTGATGATTATCCAGATCCCCTCTATGCGATGATCATTGAAGATAGTATTTATTTGCCTGAGGAGGAATGGTTTAATGGCGAACCAACCACCAATAAAAAAATGTTTAAATACAGATTTTCAAACTTTGATGCTGTAAGCGCTATCAAAAATCCTGACATTCCCCGTTCTAAATTTTGGGAATATGAAGTCGTGGAGGTATACCCTGATACCACCGTCTGGATAAAAGATTTTAAATACAGTTATAACGAACCTGTCCACAACAATTACTTTTGGCACAAAGCATATGCTGACTACCCTGTAGTGGGTATCACTTGGGCTCAAGCCACTGCGTTTGCTCACTGGCGCACCAAGATGCGTAACGATTACTTGAGAAATCGAAAGAAAAAAGACATTGTTCCTCCCTTCCGATTGCCCACCGAAGTGGAGTGGGAATATGCTGCTCGTGGTGGTATGGAATCGGCTATTTACCCTTGGGGTGGGCCTTATCTGGTAGATGATAGGGGAGAATTCTTAGCTAATTTTAAGCCTAAGAGGGGAGATTATGCAGCAGATTGTGTGTTATACACTGCGGAGGTTTATTCTTTCCCTCCCAATGACTATGGACTTTACAATATGTCTGGAAATGTAGCTGAATGGACAGAGACACCTTATTACGATGAGGCTTACGAATTTGCCTACTTTGTAAACCCCAAGTTGGTTAATAGCGATAGCAAACGAAGAGTTGTTAGAGGTGGTTCTTGGAAGGATGTTTCTTACTTCCTAAAAGTGGCCACGCGCGACTATGAATATGCGGACAGTGCACGCAGCTATATAGGCTTTCGCACGGTAAGAGATTTTGTAGGAAATACTGATATTAGATAAAAATAAAAACTATGAAAAAACAATTTTTTATCCCAGAAAAATGGATTGAATTATCTTTTGGTGTAGGGGCCTCCGTAGTAATTATTGGAGCCCTTATGAAAATAACACATTATGACTTAGGGCCAATTTCTGGCAATGATTTATTGTCTGCCGGACTAATTACCGAAGCAGTCATCTTTCTAGTCGCTGGTGTAAGGGGCTATTATACCGCTCAGAATGACAACCAACCAGAGACTACTTCTGCGCTCCAAAAAACAGCTGACGTCGATGCGGAAGCAAAAGCACTGAAACAAGCATTTGTTGATGCTAAAGAACAAATTAGCGCACTTTCAAGCAATTTGAGATCCGCAGCTACGGCTACACAAAGTCTGAGCTTTCCAACCGATTTACAGGCTAATATGGAATCGTTAAACATCAACTTGCAAGCAGCAAACAACAGCGTTGCTCAGATCGACGCTGCCTACAGTAAGGTTTATACTAGTTTGCAAAAACACCCCGATGCAAACGACTCCCTACTTCAAGCAAATACTCACTTGCGCGATCAGTTAGATTTGATGAGTCAACGTGTTGCTGAACTGAATATCAAGTATGCTGCATTGGTTGATGCTATGCGTAAATAAGATTAAATATGGCTTCAGGAAAACAGGATACTCGCCAAAAAATGATCAACATGATGTATCTGGTGTTTATTGCCATGTTGGCTTTAAACATCAGTAAGGAGGTTTTGGCAACACTTGGTCTTATTAATGACGGGATAGATGTTTCTACAAAAGCATTGGAGACTGACAACCAACTTAAGCATGCAGTTTTTCAAAACAACATCAACAATGACTATTACAAAGTAGCTGCTGCCTATACGCCTAAAATACAATCATTAGCAGATGAGTATTTTAATTATGTAGAGGATATTAAATCATATTTAATTGACTCTGACAAAAATAATTTTAAAATTGAGCGCACTGATTTGCGTACTGGTCAGACAGATACGATTGTCGACTATCAAACCATGGATAAATCCCAATATCTGGACGAATATTTTTTTATTGGGGATAAAAACACTGCGAAAGGAGTTGAGTATATCGATCGTTATCGTGATTTCCCGAACGACATAAAAGTTGTTTTGGACAGCTTGGTTGTTGCAGACCTTGCGAAGGATCCATCCACCGATGAAAAGCCTGAAGGAGAGTATGCTGATTTTGACTTTTCAGGTTTTGACGAGGTAGCTTCAAGATTTGCTTACTCGGAAGAAATATTGAATAGAGATGGTAAGTATCAACCTTTTCTGGAATATCAATTCTCGGGGTTCCCACTCATCGCCTCATTATCTAAGTTCACCAAATTGCAACATGACATTCGATACGCTGAAAATCGTGCATTAGAAATGATTTTAGCCACTATAGCCAGTCATGAGGGAGGATTAAATAAATATCAAACTTTGCTGGAGTCATCCAAATCTTCCTATTATACAAACGATTTGGTTGATGCTTCAGTAGTCATGGGAAAAAAAGACTCTAACTTTAAACCTGATCGTGCAGAACTATTCATTGACGAGCGTCCACTAGTTCAAGGAAGAGACTATGAAATTAGTGCGGGTGGTGTACAGCTGAAGAAAAGATTTCCAAGTCCAGGTTCGTATGCCTTGACTGGTAAACTCTTCTTTGAAAGAAATAAAGAAGAACTTTCTGTCGAAGTAAACCAACAAATTTCAGTGATTGATAAACCCAACGATGCTGTTATCTCTGCGGATCAAATGAAAGTTGTCTACCAAGGCTTGCCCAACCCTTTATCAATTTCGATTCCTGGAATTCCAAACGACAAGCTCAGGGTTTCGGCTCGCAACGGATCCATCAGACGAAAAGGAAGTAAATACGAAGCCATCCCTGATGGTGACAAATCAGGACAGTTCATGAAAATATTTGTTTCTGGTGAGATCAATGGGCAACAAATTCAGGCTCCTGCTCAAGATTTTAGAATCAAGCCTTTACCGCCAGCTTATGGCTCTATCGATTTGGGTGATTTGGGTAAGTTTGCTAAAGGAGATGTTTCCAAATCTTTTTTACCTGCTGGTATTATTGGCGCCAAATTTCCCGAAGATTTCGACTATCAGCTTGATATTAAAATCAATGGATTTGAAGTCACTGTTGGAAACTTTGGCACCGTCGAGGTTCGGGGTGATCGCATCATGTTTAATCGTGTAGCGGAATCTTATATCAAAAGCTCTCGCCCAGGAGACAAGGTGTTTATTTCTGATATTGATGCCGAGGTACGGGCTGGAAATCAGGTGTTAAAAGACATTCGTGTGTTGGACTTTGTGGTGTCACTAAAATAATTATTTATGAAACGTTTTGCTCTTATCATCGCTGTATTTGTTATTGGTTTTCAATCCCTTGTTGCTCAATCCAATGTCCTTAACGCTAAAAACCCCAGTGACGTCGGTAAGAAATCACAGGGTCAAATGGCTTATGAAGCCGAGCGAGCTCCTTTGGAATACCCATACGTTGATGACAAAGATATTTTGTGGAGTAAAGTTGTTTATGAAGAAATAGACTTGTCTCAAAAGTTTAATTATCCCCTTCTTTACCCTACAGATGACGCCCTCTATACTGACGATAGAAAATCTCTTTGGCGGATTATTTACGAATCTCTAGAAAATGGTTTGATAGAAAACGTATACCAACGTAACAATAGAAACTTTACAGAAGCATATTCCAAAGAAGAATACATGGCGTTTCTAAAGACCTCCATCAATATTGGTGGTATCGTTCAAGAAGATCGGGTTCAGTCACACCAAATAACCTCATATAGAGTGAAGGGAATCTGGTATTTTGACAAAAAATACGCTGAGCTAAGATACCGTCTGTTAGCAATCATGCCAGTAGGTCGTGATTTGCTCAACGAATATGATCGAGATTACAGAACGGGTCTTTTTTGGATATGGTATAGAGATTTGCGACCTATCCTTTATAATGAATTGACCTACACAGGAAAAAATAGTGCAAAACGCATCAGTTTTGATCAATTGCTTACCTCTCGAAGATTTCATTCCTACTTGTATGCTGTAGAAAACATTATGAATGATAGAACCTTAGACGAGAGTCCTAATATTTCTGATGATCCTTACATGCGACTTGTTGAATCTGAGCGTCTCAAACAAAGTATTTTAGATTTTGAGTTAGACATGTGGGCTGATTAACTCCCTCATCAAAATCATAAGCCCATTGTTGGGCTTTTTTTATGCAAGTAGATTATTTAGTTGTCGGTTTGGGTTTGGCTGGAATTGCCTTGTGTGAGCAGCTACATTCCCATAACAAAAGTTTTGTTGTCATAGATCAAACACAATTGAGTGCTTCAACAGTAGCTTCAGGGCTGTATAATCCGATTGTTCTAAAGCGATTTGTACCTGCTTGGAAAGGGCATGAATTGATGCAACGCTCTCTGCCTTATTATAAAAAACTTGAAAAGAAGTTAAAGACCTCATTTATACATTCTACTTCTATTTTGAGAAGATTTACTGCACCTGCAGAGCTAAATGATTGGCAACTCGCTTGTAGCTCTTTAGGCATGGCATCCTATATGGATCCATTATTAAAAACCAACACCAACACGGCTATTGACACTCCTTTCGGCTACGGAATGCTGCATGGCACAGGTTGGGTTGATTGTAGCTTATTATTATCTGCATACCGATCTCATTTGTTGTCTTCTTCACAATTGAGAGAAGATTTATTCGAATATGATCGTTTGAATACCAGCGATCATAAGTTGGGGTATGATGATATTACAGCCCATAAAATTGTTTTTACAGAGG